>DYMA01000271.1 GCA_020721815.1 Sulfurovum sp.
CTGTTTTTATTTTAAGGTTTTTGGGGTAGAGGGGGGTGAGTGGTTACAAAATCTTTGCAATTTTTGCAACCGTTCTGTCGTTTTTAGATGCTCAAAGCTATACCCAATTTAGAGCCAAACACCACCCCAAAAGCTTCAAAGTCTATGAAGACAAAAGCCTTTTGAACAAAGCCAACCCCAACAATACACAAATCAAAATCAACATCAAAGAGCAACGAATTAAGCTTTTAGTCGATGGAAAAGTCGCAATCGACTCCCCCGCTACAACAGGTATGCACGTCAAAAAAGATCCCAACACAGGCACAATTAGCAACAAAAGCACTCCCAAAGGCACTTTTGTTATTCAAGAGAAAATTGCCCAAAAGCGTTCAACTATCTTTGGTGAACTCTACAAAGGCAACAAAATGGTATTTAAAGGCGATAGAAGAAAATACAAAGGCAACTACACCAAATATGTCGGTGCTTCACTCCAAAACTGGATGCGACTCACAAGCGGCGGCATTGGTATCCACGGCAGCCAATACATTCACCGAATCCCCCACAGCAACGGTTGCATCCGAGTCCCCTACAACGTCGTCCATAAAATCTATAAAGTCGTAGGCAACAACACCAAAGTAACGATACTCTAGGGTCACTCATCTATCCAATAAGGTGATTACCTCCAAAAGTGAGGCGTATCACCCCATCACTACTTGATTTCTTCCACCCGCTTTGGCTTGATAGAGAGCTTTGTCGGCATTTTTTCTCGTTACGAAGCTAATAATAAACCCTTCGACTCTTCGACAAGCTCAGAGCTTAGGGTGAACGGATAGCGTAAAACCGTTCGTGCCCAGCTCTGAGCTTGTCGAAGAGTCGAAGCACTTTTTTAGCAGTTATTTCACAAACTCTCCAGCTTCGTAATGAGAAAAATTTTATCTCACTTATCCGCAAATAAGTCAATCGCTGACTGACCAAACTTTGCAAGTGTCTATAGATAAGCTTTTGAGAACTTGTACTTTTACCCATTTTATTGAACTTATCAAGATAGATAATGAACTCAAAAGAACATTTTACGAAGTTGAAACGAATCTTCCCGTCAAATTACCCATCAAAAGCCCTTTCTATGGGGAATG
>DYMA01000126.1 GCA_020721815.1 Sulfurovum sp.
TTTTAGAGGTTTTTTACTTTAATTTTGGCTTAGGTGATGGGGTGAGTGGTTACACCTTTTTTATTATCTCAAACCAAAACGGCAAAAAGACCGAAGATATGGTCAATTTTGGCTTCTACTCTGCCAAACTCTACTCTGCCAAAGATGCCAAAGAGATACTTGGAGATATTGAAAAACTCCAACTCAAACTCGATGTAGAGTTTAATGAGCGAGTACTTAGAGGGTAATCCTCTAATTGTGCGATTTTACATTCTTGTAATCATAATGAGTTTGTGTTATAATCATTAAAATTCAATTCAAAGAGTGATAATGAATCCAACAATTGAACTTAAACTCAAAGAGGCAAAAGCCAATTACAGTAAAGAGGGATTTAATATTTTGGGTGTATTTGGTTCGTATGCACGAAACGAAGAGACTCCCAAAAGTGATATTGACATTCTTTATGAGCTAAGTGATAGTTTTATCGAACGATACGATGGATTTATGGCATTTGAAAGGCTAAGCTATATTAAATCCGAACTCAAAGCACTCTTTGACAAAGATATTGATATTGCAGCCAAAAGTGGACTGAGTCGTACGGGCAAAAAATATATTCTAAAAGATTTATACCATGTCTAAATCCAGTGACAACTCACGATTAGAATTTATATTAGAAATGATAGAAGATATTGAGTATATTATTGCCGATGATGGCTCAATTACTAAATCTCTAAAAAATCGTAAATCCAAACATGCTCTGTTGATGTGTCTATTGCAAATTGGTGAAACACTTAATAGAGTCGAATCTCTTGCCCTACAAGAACAACTCCCCATTAAAGGTGCATATGATGTACGAAACTTTATTGCTCATGATTATGAGGGTGTAAATTTAGCACTGATAGAAAAGATATTGCGTTCACTTATCCCTGAACTTAAAACAACGATTAAAAAGTTGTAACTGATGTTACTCTTCTGCTATATATTTGTAAAATATACAGATGGAATTGTATTATTGTGTAGGTATCTATGACTGAAGTCCCACTTCCAATCAAAATGCGCAATACCTCTAATCTTTGACACTAAATTTAAAATATATTTTATTGGAAAGTTGGTTTTTGGAATCCCTTGCGGCGAGTATGACTTGATACTCTTGGGTGGTGCTTAATGTATCTATGGGGATAATGTACTCTTTTGTTATCGTTGGATCCGTTAGATTTTTGTTAATCTCAAATATATCTTGCGAATCAAGATGGGTATTATAAACACCATAAACCACTATAGCTACCGCAACATCATCGGTTGCTTTTATGGTTATATTCAAACTATCGCCCTTTTGTACTACTACGCCGTCGCTTAGGGGAGATAGAAGTTCAATCGTTGGCTTCTCATCGACTACTATTACCTCCCCACCGTCTCTAATATCCCAACCAAAGTTGTCGATTATCGATTGTCGATAGGTGCTATAGGTGTTACTGTATTGGGTGGGGTCAATATAGAACCCTACACCATTTTGGAGTGATAGTTGCGACCATTTTTGCAATAATCCATTGTAGTTTTGTCTCGATAGATTGGTATCTCTTAGCATATAACGCATATCTTCTACTTTTGATACATTCCAATTACTAATATCTTGATTGAAGCTATTGGCATGGTAGAACATCTTGTACATTTCTTCAACTTTTGATACATCCCAACTGCCAATATCGCTATTAAATGCTTTAGCCTCTTCAAACATATAGCTCATATTAGTCACATTGGAGACATCCCAACTGGTGAACGGTTGATTGAAGCTAATAGCATTTCCAAACATACTTTTCATATCCGTTACACTTGATACATCCCAATGGCTAATGTCTTGATTGAAGCTAATAGCATCGTCAAACATATAACGCATAGTAGTCACACTTGATGTATCCCAATTGCTTATATCACCATTAAATGCACTGGCACTTTCAAACATATATTTCATGGTGGTCACACTGGAGACATCCCAACTGCTGAGTGGTTGATTAAACGATTGTGCCTTTTGAAACATATAGCTCATATCGGTTACGCTTGATACATCCCAATGGCTAATGTCTTGATTAAAGCTCTCCGCACCATTAAACATATATTTCATATCCGTTACACTTGATACATCCCAATGGCTAATGTCTTGATTGAAACTCGTAGCACCGCCAAACATAGACTGCATATTGGTCACACTCGATGTATTCCAACTGCCTATATCGCTATTAAATGCCGTTGCACCTACAAACATAGAGTACATACTTGTTACTTTGGATAGATTTGGGTTATCTTGTGCATCAAAATTGACATTCCTGGCGTAGGCAAAAGAACCGACCATAGAACGCCACTCTTGTGTACCCCATTGATTGACCCACAACAGCTTATCTTGGTCACTATCAGAGGAAAAGTGAGGAAAGTCGCCTTTGATTTTCACTTGATAGACTCCACTTGTATCATAAGTATGTGTAATATCTCCCGTCACATTACTATCACTATTGCCATCACCCCAATCAATGGTATAGTTGTAATCAAAAGTCAATTCATTGACATCAATCATCAGTTGATTATCGGGCGTAGTAGCTATTTGGGTAGTGTCCCATGTGGTGATAAATGCCTCTTGGGTATCGACCGCTTGGGTAGCGTTTGCTTCTGTATTGCCCTCACCGCTTATAAGACCCATTGTGCTGTTTTTGCTCACCGATACGATAATGGGCTTGATGGAGTTGGTATTGGGGACTACCTCCAAAGTATAGCTATCACCACTACCGCTAAAGCCTCCTTTTGTACCATTGGCGACATCAATATCCTCAATCTCAAAACCCGTGACATCTTGCGAAAATTTAAACTCAAAAGTGACTCCATCTTTGACCCATTGCCTATCTATCAATACAACACCCAACTTATCCTCTACATTATCACTAATATCAAGTGTAATGCCGCTTGTAATGTTATCTTCAAGGCTATTATCTACTCCACCGTCAAGGATTGTCCACTCAAATGTATCGATAATATATTGTCGTTTTTTGGCGACATCGGAGCTATATTTAGTATCTCCCACATCAAGCGTGACTCCGTTTTGGAGATTTAACAAGCTCCAATGTTCTAAAAGTTTGCTGTAGTTTTGGGTAGAGAGATTGGAATCTAGCAACATATTCTCCATATCATCGACACTTGATACATCCCATTGGCTAATATCTTGATTGAAACTCGAAGCACGGTAAAACATTCCATCCGTATCCGTGACACTGGAAGTATCCCAGCTCTCAAGGGGTTGATTAAAGGCTATTGCTCCATCAAAAAGGTCGCTCATATACTTTACATGAGAGACATTCCAACTCTCAAGGGGTTGATTAAAAGCTATTGCTCCATCAAAGAGATAGGTCATATCCACTACATTGGAAGTATCCCAGTTGTTTAATGGCTGATTAAAGCGTGTAGCATCTTTGAATACGCCTCGCATTTTTGTTACATTGGATACATCCCAACTGTTCATATCGCCATTAAAACTTTGAGCCTCATGAAACATATAACTTGTATCGGTTACACTTGACAAATCGGGTCTATCACTGGCATTGAGTTCCATATTGATGCATCTATAAAAAGCTTTGTACATCGATTGCCACTCTTGTGTACCCCATTGATTGATACTCATAAGCTTAGGGTTATCGCCAAAAGTAGGAAAGGTGATGTGTGGAAACTCACCTGTGATTTTGACTTGATAGACTCCTTGCGTATCATAAGTATGAAGCGTATCACCTGTACGATTATGCTCTACTACGCCATCACCCCAATCGATAGTGTAGTTGTAGCTAATGTTGGGGTTTGTAGGAATTGTAATTTGATTGGATAGACTCACTCCCGTTTTTGCGCTATCCCATGTGGTGACAAATGCCCTTTGGGTATCGACCTCTTGGAACGCAACGGCTTGATTGTTTGTACTACTGCTTCCTGTTGCACTGCCTGAAGCGACAAAAACTTCAATAGGTTCGATGGAGTTGGTCAAGGGTGTCACTTCCAAAGTGTAGCTATCCCCACTCCCTGCAAAATTGCCTTTGATACCATTTTGCACCGCAATATCATCGACTTCAAACCCACTGACATCTTGAGAAAATTTAAAATGAAAAGTAACACTCTCTTTAATCCACTCCTCATTTATCAAATGCACACCCAATACGCCTACAACATTATCACCAATAGTAAGTTCAACTTTGGGTACAACACTCTCTTTGATAGTTACTTGAATAGGCGGTATCTCTCCATATTCTCCTCCATCTTGGATACTCCATCCAAAATTATCAATGATAGATTGTCGTTTGGCACTCAACTGTGCATCGTATTGCGTATCTCCAGCGTCAAAAATCACACCCTTTTGCAACGGCAATTGCGACCATTATTCAAGGAGTTTATCGTAGTTTTGAGTTGATAGATTGGATTGGGTAAACATCTCTCTCATATCGGTTACATTCGAGACATTCCAACTGCTTATATCTACATCCAATAATGATGCACCCCAAAAGATACCATACATACTATTTACATTGTGTAAATTTGGATTATCGATGCTATTGTCTTGAAGATTTTGAACATTGTAAAATGCACCATTCATGGCTCTCCACGGTTGCGTCCCCCACTGTTCAATGGATAGTAGTTTTAAGTTGTCGGTATCGACATAGTAATTGTCTAGCAACGCTACAGCGGGGTATCTTCCTGTGATTTTGATAGTATAGATTCCCTCTTGTGCATAGGTGTGTATCGCTTCACTATCTTGTGTTGCACCCTCCCAGATGCTACCATCTCCCCAATCAATAGTGTAATCAAATACATACCCCGAATCACTTGAACCTAGCCTTATTTGATTGCTATGCGTTGAGCCTGATTTGGTAGTATCCCATGTCGTAATAAAAGCTTTGACTGTATTGACCTCTTGTGTCGCAATTCCCACTGCATTTCCATTTCCGTCACTATCAAACGCACTGTTTTGATTTACTGAAACTATAATATTATTCGTTGAGTGTAGAGATGGGGTGACATCAAGATAGTAGGTATCTCCACTGCCTCGAAAGTTAGATTTGATTCCATTGGTCACACCAATATCATCGATACTAAATTCGCTAACGCTTCTGCTAAATGTAAAGCTAAAGGTTACACTATTGGCAACCCACTCCCTATTGATGAGGGTTACTCCAATGGGTTCTATGGCGTTATCTGTGATGGTTAGCTCTACAGGCTTCTTCTCAACTAGAGGTTTTGGCTCCTCTTTGGATGCAATATCTTGGGAGATGATTTCAAGTTCATGTTGTGTAAAGTTGCACTCACCCTTGTCATCTTCTACCACAAAAGCTTCGATTACAATTTTTTGAAACACCTCATAATCAATCCAAAGATACCCCTCATTACCCCAATTTTTACCCCATGAATTGACAATCTTAAACGCCTCTCGTGTGTCATCATAACCCACAACCACCACTGAGTGAGACATGATGGGTGCTATTTGGGTGGTATTAAACTCCTGATAAAAATACTCTTCATTGTGGAGTTTTGGATTGATAAAATCATCATAGGGATTGATAGCTACAACAATAGGATATGTTTGTGAAAGCACATAACGCATTGTCAAAATAAAATCTCGACTATGGGTATCAAGGCGTTTAAAATCGCTGATTTTGCCGCATTTGGATTTGATCATCGCTTTTGCGGAGGGGGCATCATCGCAACGGTCTTGATAATAGGGCATATCTTCCCAAAGTGCAACTCCTTGCTCTTTTAGAAGCCTAAGTGCATCGTAGAGATTTGCCCCCTCCTCGCACTCGCCTACTTTGGTGATATTATAGACAAATGCAGGGGAGTAGCGATTGCTGTAGTTTGCATCTTCTCCATAAGTAGTATTGTGTTCGATACGCTCTTGATAGCTTTTGAGATAATATCCAACCGCCCACCCTACGCATGAATTTTGAGTACCTTGATTGCCAATAGGAGGCATTAGCGGTGATAAATCGATACCCAAAGGCAATAGTAATGTGCTTTGAGAGGGGGCTTTGATTATATCAACACTTTCAAGTAGCTCTTTGGGTGAGGCAACTGCTCCAAAACCTTGCAAATTTTTGGGTTGAGGTGCTGTTGCTATGGGTTGCTCATGGGTTGTGTTCTCTTCTAAAATTTGGGTTGCATTGGTATCGTCTATAGGCTTATTGATGGGAGTGATATTATTATCTTGATGGGTTTGAGTGTTATTGATTTCAAGTGGTAGGGTAGGATTATTTAGGGACTTCTCTTGCAAGGAAGCATTGTTTTCGATTATTTTTGGACTCTCTTTGGTACTGTTTTGTTCCATGGCAACAAAATTCTCTTTTCCTAAGATAGTCTCTTTTTTAATATCTTGTGTCTGGTTTTGCTCTACGCTATTATCATTAAAAGAGTGCTTACCACACCCCACAAACAACAAAACAATACCTATTAAAATGCCTCTAATTTTACTATTCATCTGCCACCCCTCCATCATTTATTGTCCAATTAAAGCTATTGATGATACTTTGTCGTTTATCATCAACTTCAAGACTGTATTGAGTATCTCCCACATCAAAGATTACTCCATTTTGCAAACGCAATTGACTCCATTTTGTCAATATTGCATTATAGTTTTGAGTAGATAGTTTTGTATATACAAAGATTTCTTCCATACTTGTTACACGAGTGACATTCCAATCACCCAAATCTTGGTCAAACAACGCATTACCGTAAAACATATAACTCATATCGGTTACATTGGATACATCCCAACGACTTAGATTGCTATCAAATACATTTGTATTTGCAAACATACGAGACATATCGGTTACATTGGATACATCCCAATTGCTTAAATCACTCTCAAATAACGATGCACCATCAAACATATTATTCATATCGGTTACATTAGACACATCCCAATGACTAAGGTTGCTATTAAAATTCTTGTAACCACTCACCCCCCTCTACCCCAAAAACCTTAAAATAAAAACAGCAA
>DYMA01000272.1 GCA_020721815.1 Sulfurovum sp.
GGGTATAAATGTTGAATTTTGAATGCTTAATTTTGAATTATTTTGTTGTGTCATTTTATTTCCACCCATTTTCTCTACACTCCTCTATATAATCTGCTAATTTTCTTCTTGGGCCCCATCCCAAGGCTTTTGTTTTGTCGCATATTACTTCTGCTGTCATACGATTTCCTCTTCGCTCAGGGAGCATATCAATAGTCCCACCAAACATTTGAGCTACTTCTAGGATAGAGAAAGCTTCATCACTTCCTATCCCAAACTCATCACCATATCCATTTTCACCAACCAACACAAGTCCATCAATAATATCATCGATATGGGTAAAATTTCTTTTTTGAGTTCCTGGGCTTACGATAGTAAGGTTTTTCCCATTTTTCATCTTATCTTTAAAAAGTGCTATCAAAGTCGCATATTTACCAGTTTGGATCTCTCGTGGTCCATAAACATTGTAAAAATAAGTGATGGCATAAGGCATGTTAAACCAGTTCCCATAGTTCATAACAAGTTCTGTATTGGTAGCTTTTGTCCAAGCGTATGGAGATGCGTTGCGTCCAAGACCGCCATCTCCAAATTTTGTAGAGCTTCCAGCATACAGTAACTTACACCCAGCCTTTCTTACAAATTCAAGTACAGCAAATATTCCGTCTTTATTGTATCGCCAAACTTTTTCCATATCATCAAAACTTTGCTCAACTCTGCTATATTCGCCCAAATGATAAACCATATCGGGATTAAAATTTATAAACTTTGCTATGTCTGTTGTATCTCCCTCTATGTATGTCACATTTAAGACATGATTATCAATGCTACCTGTAAAGTAATTATCTAGGCTGTACACTTCATAATTTGGATTTTTTGAGAGTCTCTCACACAAATGACTCCCCACAAATCCCGCTCCACCTGTTACGAGTATTTTCTTTTTCATTATTTATTGCTCCCTTGTCATCTTTCTCTCGTTCCCAAGCTCCAGCTTGGGAATGCATATACATGCTCGTATTTCCAAAACTACTCATCACCACATCTTCTCTATCTCCATAAGTCCACTCACACCTTCATAATCCCTAGCACTACTATATCGCCAATGCTTCGCTTCATCCACATAGCCTCTTTT
>DYMA01000127.1:0-5063 GCA_020721815.1 Sulfurovum sp.
ACTGGGGGCTTTAAGTGCTTTAAGCTATCTTTAATTTGGGAAGATTCGTTTTAACCCCTCTTGTTCCATTCTAAACTTTATTGCTTCGATGGGGTCTGGGGCTTCGATTTTGTAGTGTTGTGCTTCATAAGCCTCTACGAGTGTTGTCAATACTTCCAGTGTGTCCATCTGTTTTGTATTGGGTTTTGCATCCATTAAGCTCTCTATGATATCGAGTGTGTCGAGATAGTTTTGTTCATTTTTTATAGGTTTGATGTTCATTTATAAATCCTTTGTATTGATTTTGTCATACTGTTTGTGTGTACCAATGAATTTATAATGCCCCCACAAATCCACACCACCAAAAAACAAATTCTTATTCCCAAATAGCATATAGAATGCCAAAATCGCAGATATGGGAATGATAGCGTTTGATAAAGAGGGGGAAACGAGAGAGCCTCCAATAGGCGTAACGAAATTGGAGCTTCGTTGCGAGATATAAGCGTGTGACACTAATTATAATTCCTGTAACCATAATGATAAAAACTATCTTTTTTAAAACTCCAATAATAAACATCATTGTCTTTAAATACAACTGCATGAGGTGTTCTTGGCTCATATACAGGAGTATCATCCAAATTTAAATGTACATGATAAGGCATTTGCTTAAAATCTTTTAATGCCTTATAGATAATATGTTTTCGTACTTCACTAACTCCTAAGATAGTAGTTATAATCACAAAAAGAGTTATTGATGAAATAATATCTAAAAGGTACTTTTTACGATTGGAAAATATTTGGATTAAATAGTAAATTATCAATAATGCTGTCATAAAAGTAGTTGGGATGAGATACAAATACTCATATACCTTTACCAATGTATTAAAATAATCAATAATAAGATAGAGTTGGAGAGGAAGTGTTAAAACTAAAAAATTTCTCTTTTTCCCAAAAATCAATCCTATTAATCCAAGGATAGAAAAAATCAAAAATATAAATACTAATAGAAAAATTCCAGACTCCACGGATTATCCTTTTGGTGGGTTTTGCTCGCCCCACAGTTGCAAAGTTTGGCAGTGCCAAACCTACTCGACCGTCACGCTTTTGGCTAGGTTGCGGGGCATATCAACATCATTACCCAATCTTATCGAAACTTCCAATGCTAAAAGTTGCGTGACAACCATCATCTCAAAAAACTCCAACATAGGGTGGTTTGTGTGGGTGGTTTGGATAAAATCATCGGCAAGTTCAAAGGGCAAAGGGGAGATAGCCAAAATGGTCGCATCTCTTGCGCTTAACTCTTCGACGTTGGATTTAATCTTTTCGTATTGCATCGTTTGAGGCATAAGTGCGATAGTAAAAAGCTCACTATCGGCAAGTGCGATGGGACCGTGCTTCATCTCACCCGCTGGATAGCCCTCGGCGTGGAGGTAGCTAATCTCTTTGAGCTTCAAAGCTCCTTCGAGTGCTAGAGGATAGAATATGTCACGCCCGATAAAGAAAAATCCATGCCCATGAAGATAGCGTTTGGAGAGGCGGTTGATTTTGGCGTGGAGGGTATCGTTAAGCTTGAGGGCGGTTGGGGTTTGAAGTATGGCTTTTATCTCCTCCTCCAATCTCTCGTTGCCAAGAGTATGGCGTTGTTTGGCGACAAAAAGAGTAAACATCCATAGCACCATCACTTGCGTAGCAAAGGCTTTGGTACTGGCTACCCCTTTTTCTATCCCTGCACGGGTAAGGATGGTAGCGTCGCTTTCACGCACGATAGAGGAGTTATCGACGTTGCAGATACTAAGCGACCTCAACCCTGCCTTTTTTGCCATCTTAAGAGCCTCTAATGTATCGGCTGTCTCACCGCTTTGTGAGATAGTCACAAAGAGAGTAGTAGAGGTAAGAAGTGGCTCTTTGTAGCGAAATTCACTGGCAATCTCGACGCTTGTTTTGATTTTGGCAAGGCGTTCAAGGAGATAAGCCCCCACCATGGCGGAGTGATAGCTCGTCCCACACGCACAAATCTTAATATCTTCAATCCCCTCTAGCAAGGTGGTATCAATCTCATCAAAGGCAATGCCATTATCCATCACACGCCCCATAAGGGTATCGCCCATTACGGTTGATTGTTCGTAAATCTCTTTTTCCATAAAGAAACGATACCCCTCTTTTTGTGCCATGGCTTTATCGGCACTGAGTTTTTGACGTCCAAAGGTTTTGCTTCCATGAGCATCAAAAAGCTTCACCACTCCTCCCTCAATAGCACCGTATTCGCCATCTTGAAGATAATAGACCTCGGTTGCTTTGCCAATGATAGCCGTATCGGAAGAGGCAAAAAATATCTCATCGGCATGAAATCCCAAAAGCATAGGAGAGCCGTGTTTGGCAAAAAAGATAGCATCGCTTTGGGCTTTGGTAATAAGCAAAATAGCGTACGCTCCTCGAAGCTCTTTGATGGTAGCTTCAAACGCCTCAAAGGGGTTTTTGAGGATATTGTGATGCGATTCAAAGAGATGTACGATCACCTCCGTATCGGTTTGGCTTACAAACGATGCACCTTGGCTTTGTAGCTGCTCTTTGAGTTCTTTGTAGTTTTCGATGATACCGTTGTGAACCACAAAACTGTACTCTCCTAGATGAGGATGGGCATTAAGCTCGGTGGGTTTGCCGTGCGTTGCCCAACGGGTGTGACCGATGGCTACTCCATCCCCTTGTGAGTAAAAATCGCTCATTTTGGTCTCAAGATTGCTAAGTTTGCCTACAGCTTTGAAGTGATGCAACTCCTCTTTGTCCATAATGGCAATACCCGCCGAATCGTATCCACGATACTCTAACTCTCTAAGTCCCTCGATGACAATCTCTTTTTTTTCATTTTTTCCATAATACCCTACGATACCGCACATAAATTATATCTCTCCTTTATTGATTAGTTCATTGATGATAAGCTCTTGATTGGAGCAAAAATTTCCGTTTTGTTCGATCAAAAAGAGATCTTCAACTCGGTTTTTGTGTGTATAGACTTTGGCAGAGACAATATCAACGCCTAGTCTATCAAAGATACCCATAAGATAAGACATGAGACCATCTTGATCGTGACATTTGATGCTCATAGTAGCGTAGTTGTGTGAGTGGGTACAATCAATGGCTATCTCGTCACGATGGAGATGAATGGATGGGGGTTGCTTGAGCAGTGTGACGCCAAGGGCTTTGTGAATAATATCTTGAATATGGGGAATCTCCTCTTTGTCTATATCTTTGGCAAACTCAAGCTTAAAATACTTTTTGCCATCATAAAGCTTGAAAATATCCATATTTTTGAGCTTAAGATACCCCAATTTATTCAAGAGATAGTTGATATTAAGATTGGTATTGCGTACAATCTCCAGTGCCAAAAAGCCCCCGCTAGAGTCGATATTAAACCAATCTCCACCCTCCATACTCTGCTCTACAATATCCAAAATTTGGGCTTTGGTGTATTTCAAAAAGAGCAAATCGGCTTCGATGGAGAGTGCCTTTTTTTGGATACGTTTGGGTAGTGCTATGAAGCGTGGACTCTTTTGAAGCACCTTCTCTTTGCGTACCCGTTTGGACATTTCACTAAGGCGTTCATCATCATCAATCGTATCAAGTGAGAGCCTATAGAGCGTCTGGATAAGTTTGGCGGTAAAATTGTTGTAAATATCTTTGCCTACCGCACTCATATCGGCATAGGTGAGGAGATAGATGGTATCCAAAAGCTTTTTGGAATCAAACACATTGACAAATTTATAAATGGTTGTGTGGTTGCAGAGATCCTCTTTTTGGGCGACATGGCTCATAAGGGTGTGGTGCAAAATAAGGCGGTTGCCCTGCTCGATAAGTGCATCATCAAATCCTAGCTCTTTGGCGTATTGCGAAAAAATCTCAGCTCCTACAAGGGAGTGGTCACGCTCTCTGCCTTTGCCCACATCGTGCAAAAATGCCACAAGTTTGAGCAAGGCTTGTTCATCGCTAGAGAGTCCATCAAAAAGCTCTTGAAGCTCACTATCGGCTATATTTTCCATATAATAGAGCGTCAAAAGAGAGTGAACGCCCACGGTGTGTTGATGGTAGCCATCAAATTGTGGCAAATTTACCATTCTTTTGAAAGGAGGCACGATATAGCTTAGCATCGTAGCATCGGCAAAAAGCTCAAAGAGTTCATAGGCATGAGGGCAGTAAAAGAGTGCTTTGATATGGGGATAGTGGCACTTTTCAAGCGTAGTAGAGACTCTAGTGTCAATCATGGCTTTGATAAATCCAATAGGAATGTTTTGTCTATCTTTGGTTTGTCCTAGTGCTAAGAGTGCCTCTTCTATCGTTTGGGGACGGGCATCGTAGAGGGGGTGTTGGGTATCTTGATGGAGTCCTAGCGTTTGGAGCATTGCATCAACCCATATCTTGCTAAAAAGGTGTACCTTGCGTAAAGCTCCCAAAACCGTAGCCAAAAATCGCATCTGTTGGGTATAGTCCTCTTCGTATCCGAGCATTTTGGCAACAGCGGGAATATACTCCAATCGCAACCGATCATCTTTTTTGTTGAGTACAATATGCAAAGCACTTCGCACACGAAAAAGCAACTCTAGGGCTATGCGAAACTCTTTGTAGTCTTGTTCTTGAACAATCTCTTGTGGGAGGTGTTTAATGTTGGGGGCATTGTAGAGTGTTTTGCCTATCCAAAAGACCAAATTGGCATCCCTAAATCCCCCTTTGCCCTCTTTGAGATTGGGCTCCATACTCAAAGGGTATTTGGCGTGGAGTTGTTGGTTCTCTTCAAATTTGGCTACGATGAAGGCTTTGGGTTCGTGGTTGATGATTTTGGTGATTTGGTTGGTAATGCTTGTCCATAGATACTTTGAACCATCGATAAAGCGAGACTCCATCATCGCCGTTTTGATAGTAATATCGCTATGGGCTACTTCAAAAAGCTCACCCACCTCATGCACACGGTGACCGATTTTGAGTCCGCAATCCCACAGTAAATAGAGTATCTTTTCGATAATGGCTTTGGCATTAAATCCTCCAATCTCTTTGTAAACAAACATAATATCAATATCGCTTTTGATAGACATCTG
>DYMA01000127.1:5163-6977 GCA_020721815.1 Sulfurovum sp.
TAAATCAAATCCTCTATTTTCTCATCGGTACTCATTAAACCTCTTCTTAGTGATTGATAAAATTGATTTTTTTGGAAGCGTGGTGAGATAGCGTAATGGGTATCATTTTGACACTTTGTGAGTGTTTGAGATGAGTAACCTCAGGAGCTACCACCACCATACCATCGGCTAGATGCAAAGGCAACACCATACCTGGTGATTGTTTGGAGAGAGGCGTGAAGCTCATGCCGTCGTATTGACCCAAAAGCACACTGTGTTGCCCCCCTTTGATGTTGCATTTGGTATCAACAAGCGTGTGAATGACTCCATGATAACAACTCAAAGCACCTTGAAGATGCAAAATAAGAGGTTTGATAAAAATCTCAAAATTTACAGCACTTGCAAGGGGATTGCCTGGGAGATTGACAATAAAGCTTGTCTCTATTTTGCCAAAGGTGGTAGGTTTACCAGGTTTGATATCGACTTTTTCAAAAAAGACCTCCATACCCATTTGCTTAAATGCCTCTTTGGTGAAGTCCCTATCGCCCACGCTCACACCGCCACTGGTGATAATCAAATCGCAATGAAGCGTTTGAGCAATCGTTTGTTTGATAGCCTCAATAGAGTCTGCCGAGGCACTTACATAGCTCACTTCACACCCCAACGCCTTAGCTCTGGCGACAAAAGCAGGAGCATTGGAGTTGTAGAGTTGGGCTTCGTGAAGCGTTTCGTAGTGGTGGGCTAGTTCATTGCCTGTGCTAAATACAGCCACTCTAGGCTTTCGATAGACCTCTATATGGCTAATCCCTTGTGAGGCTAGAAGTGCAACTGTGTAGGGCTTGATACTCTCTCCTTGTGCCAAAAGCCTATCGCCTATGCGAATATCCTCACCCTCAAAACGGATATTACTGCTCTCCTTGATACTACTGGGCAACTCTATCCACTCCCCTTGATGCCGTACGTTCTCTATAGGCACAACGCTATCGGCTCCTCTGGGAATAGGAGCGCCCGTCATGATTTTGATAGCACTGCCGATACTTACGCTATCAAGCGCTTTATCTCCTGCATAAATAACATCTTTGCAAATCACCCGTTTGCCCTCATCACGGCATTTGATGGCATAACCATCCATTGCGGAGTTGTCAAAACGGGGCAAATTAAGCGTAGCCAAATACTCTCTTGCAACGATTCTATGAACCGCACTCTCTATAGGGATGATTTCACTTGATACCGCTCTTGCCTCTTGATAGATAGTCTCAAGTGCGTCCAATATTGATATTGCCATGGATTTTTCCTTTGATGCCTAGCGTTTGAGCCTCTCTAAGCCAAATAGTTTAGATTATAGTATAATATCCGTTAAAAAAGGATTTATTGACAAGAAGCAAAGTCAATTGTGAGGTTTACTCTAGTGCTAGAGATTATGAGGGTATTGAGGGTTTATTATTTCACACTCTCTGGAGCTTTGGAGCGAGTAAAAAATGTTACATCCAGTATTAAATCTCTAGTTTGCTTTTTTATCATTTGCACTTACTCTCCATAATGTGACCACATTCTAGAGATTCTTACTATCTTTTCATCCCCTTTTACTTCATAAACCAATCTATGTTGAATATTTATTCTTCTGGAATATGAACCGTATAAATTGCCAACTAATTTTTCGTAAGGCGGTGGATTTTGAAATGGATTTTTTTTGATTATTTCGATGAGTTCTTTGGCTTTATCAGATAAATTTGCACTTGATAATTTTTTAGCATCTTTCAGTGCTAACTTACTATAAAGTATACAGGCTAATCGGTTAGCTCCTCCTGTTACCAATCGTATCCATAAGTGATGTT
>DYMA01000128.1 GCA_020721815.1 Sulfurovum sp.
TTTTAGAGGTTTTTTACTTTAATTTTGGCTTAGGTGATGGGGTGAGTGGTTACCCAAATTTTTAAACACTTCAAGTCTCATTGGCACAGCCTATCTCAATCGTAAACGCTATTTTATCGAAGATATTTCTACGTGTACGCCCTATCATACAGCACTTGACAACCCTTTTAAGCTTGATGTTAAAAATATGCTCATTATTCCTCTTCTTGGTGAGGGAAACGTTATGGGGTTTATTCGTATCCACGGACTTGACCACTTCACGCAAAAACAGCTTGAAGAGACCCATACGCTTGATGGTGCTATCGCCAAAATATTTGCCCAAAGAGAGTCTATCAAAGAGGATGAGAAGATTCACGACAACGCCTTTGTGGATCGTATGAAAATCTTTACAACCATTACGCAAATGAAAAAGCTCTACAACGTACTCTCTGAAAATGCCCGTAATCAAGAGGTGGAGAAACTTATCGAAGAGGGTCGCCAAAATCTTGAAAATATCTACACCTATCTCAATCCCAACTTTGAAAATATGAGCAAAATACACAAAAATCGCCAAACTATTAATCAAGTTGAAGAAAAAAAGTTCAATTTGCTTATCGCCGATGATCTCAAAATCAATGTGCAAATTCTCAAATCCATGCTTTTGGCTGATGCTATTATCAATGAAATCAAACTCGCTTACGACGGGATAGAGGCTATTGAGGTTCTTCAAAATCATGAAGAGTCCGATAATCGTATCCATATCATTTTCCTTGATCACCACATGCCTGGAAAATCGGGAAGCGAGATAGCCGCACAGCTCAAAAGTCAAAAAGGCGACAACGAGATAGTCATTGTTTCGATTACCAACGACAAAGAGATTATTGAAAACAACAAAGAAATGTACGATTATCACCTCCCTAAACCTTTTACAAAAGATAATGTTGCTAAAATTATGCATAAAATAAAAAATGAAAAACTTTTAACCTATCAAAAACCAAAAGAGTTTGCATGAGCCAAAGCATAGAAGAACTAGAACAACACATTCAAACACTGCAAACAAAGTCACAGCTCAAAGATCAATTCTTTGCTTCTATTGCGCATGAGCTGCGTACACCCATGAACGCCGTCATTGGACTAAGCCAAATTCTACTCAAAAGCGATCTTAGCCCCAAACAGCAAGAGTATATCTCCAAAATTGAGAGCTCGGGGACTATTTTGGTTGAGCTTGTCAATGACATTTTGGACTTTTCCAAAATCGAAGCGGGTAAACTCAGTATTGAAAATATTGTATTTGACATCAATGATGTGTTGGACAAAGTATCAGAGATATTAGCCATAAAAGCACAAGAGAAGGGAATTGAGCTTATTTTTGATCTTGAAAGTCAATTTGAAAGCCTCCTAAGGGGAGATCCTTTGCGATTGGGGCAGGTCATTATCAATCTAATGGGAAACGCTATTAAATTTACACAAAGCGGTGAAGTCTATTTGGGCATTAAAGCCATTGATGAACAAACACTTGAATTTCGCATCAAAGATACAGGTATTGGACTCACACAAGATCAAATAGGCTCTCTTTTTCAAAATTTTGCTCAAGCCTCCACTTCGACGACGAGAGAGTACGGCGGTACAGGATTGGGATTGGCTATCTCTAAGCAACTCATTGAACTTATGGGCGGAGATATTCGTGTTGAGAGTCAAATAGGCAAAGGGAGTGAGTTTATCTTCACCGTAAAGACACATTTTGAGCACGACAAACGACTCTACCGCCTCCCCAGTATTGACCTTGTAGGCAAAAAGGTACTGCTTATTGATCAAAACCAATCGACACTCAACGCCCTTACCCACATGCTTAACTATTTTAAATACCGCTCAACTGTTTGCAACGGCGATGCAAATGAGATCAAAAAACGTATCGAACATGAGGCATTTGATATAATCTTTATTGATATGAGCATTATTAAATTGCTCGACAAAGAGAGAGTAAGCTATCACAAAGAGAGCAAAATAGTCGTCTTAAACAGTGCTATAGAACTAGACGAACACCAAAGTATCAACAACATCAACATTGATGCCTATCTCTCCAAGCCCTTTAATTTGCACAAAGTCTTTGAACTTATCTTAAAAATTTATCACCATGAAATTGTTTCTTTGATTCCCAAGGAGAACAAACTCGACAAACGCAACCTTGCACAACTCAAAGGAAGCCGTATTGCATTGGCAGAAGACAACAAAATCAACCAAACGGTCATTGCGGCTATGCTTGAAGATACCGATATTGATGTGGCTCTTTTTGATAACGGTCAAGAGCTATTAAACTATCTACGAGAGAAAGATAGACATTTGGATCTTATTTTAATGGATGTCAATATGCCTATCTTAAATGGCTACGAGACCACTCTTGCGATTTTAAATAAGACTCAATACAAAGATATTCCCATTGTTGCCCTCAGAGCCTCACAAGCCAAAAAAGATATAGATAAGGCTCTTGAAGTAGGCATGATAGAGTACCTAGCCAAACCTATTTATATGCACCAACTCTACGCTATTTTGATCAAGCACATCGGGCCCAAAGTCGATAAACCTGTGCCGCAAGTGGAAGATTTGATACTCTTTAGTGCCAAATTTAATGCTTCTATTAAAAAGTTCGGTTCACTTTTGGAGGAGAAAAAAATAGAAGATATGGAGAGACTTATTGTCAAAATGGAAAAAGAGGCCAACTGCGTTGATATTGATATGCTTAATGGCATGACGCAAATCATGCGAACGATTTTCAAAAAAACACAAGAGGGACTTAGTAACTTTCTTTTTGAATACGAAGAGGCATCCGATACATTTCTTAAGGCATACAATACCATCCATTTAGAGAGCGAACATCGTATCCAAGAGGATTTTGACTACGCTACGGAGGTATTAAGCCTCGAAAAGGGGTTGGAGAGTTTTGGAGGAGATGAACAAAAATACCACAACGCCTTACGGGAGTTCTACAATCAGTACGCCAACTCTCTAACGTTCCTTAAACAAAATATTCGCAATAGGACAATTTTACAAAGCTTTGCCAATAAACTTGAAAACAACGCACAGCAAATGGGTGCTAAAATAATGCTATCCTTATCGACCGCCTTAAGTGACATTTTGGCTCATGAAGATAAGGAGCTAAGAAAATTTATCGACAACTATCAACATGCATTTGATGCAACAACCTACAAACAATCATAAAAATTTTTAAAAAGGCAGGACAAGAAGATGGACAATAGCACATTAACACTCTTTAAGATAAAGTTCAAAGCATCGATTAGGAAACTTGAGGAACTTTTAGCCATTCGAGACACAAACAATGCAGTTGCACTGCTTGAGAAGATGAAAAAAGAGGCCAATAGCTTGGAGATAGACTCTATTGATAGTTTTGGAGAAAAACTAATAGCTATTCAAACCAACAGCTTCAAAAAAATTGTTGCACACAAAGAGGAGCTTGAAACACTTCATGGCAAATTTCTGGATGGGTGCGAAGCGATTTTGAACAATAAATTTCAAGATGAAACACACAAAAAAGAGAGTTTAGAGTTTGTGGGCGTATATCAAGGAATGGCTTACTACAAAAACGACGCAAAAGCCTATCGGGAAGCTTTGATTTCATTTTGCAATTGGTTTAAAGATATGCTCGTACATTTGGAACAACTCATTCAAGAGAAAAATTTTGTAGATTTTATAAGTTTGGCAAGTGAGCTTGATACCAAAGCACAAACCATTCAAGCACAAGAGATACTCCAGTTTGCCTTAGCGCTCAATAAAATTATCGTGGAAGAGAAAAATCAATGCAAACTCTTTTTGAGTTCTTACCAAAAAAGTATTGAACTGTAGAGAGAAGGTAAAAAACCCTATCTCTGCAATCGATCTTTAACCCGCTGCAACATCTTGCATTTTTTTGCGTGCAAGTGCCAAAGTTGTTTCGGCTTTGAATGCTCCGTATAGGAAAAGCTCTGGATGGGCAGGTACAATCATCAAAATGTGTTGTTGTGCATCAAGAGTAATTAATATATCTTTAATTGTATGATGACCCAAACCTGTACTTTTCATTACCGCCATTTTGGCCTTAATAACCTCCGTGTTACCCGCAGCAGCCATTTCAATATCAAACTTGCCATCCGAACGAGTTCCCAATGTCATACCGCTCTCCCAATCAATCAAAGCAGCAGCAAGTGCTCCGTTGAGTGACATAATGCTATCTAAACCAGCGTCTATGTTATTCATATCCATAAATAATACTCCTTGAAATCTGTTTTGTTTTATCACTAAAACTTATAGTATTTTAACATAAAACTACTTTAACAAACGCTTTTGGTCTCGTTAGTTTGCCCCAAAAAGAGTTGTTACCTCATTTTTTCGACACGACGCAAGAAGAAATTATTATTATTATAAATACTTATGTGCAATCGAATCCACGCAATGGTTTGAGTTTTTAGAGAAGTTAAGATACAATGCACAAATATTACGCTTAGGAGCATACGATGAAAAAAACCTTATGGACACTTTTATCTTTAACCCTTCTCTCTTTTGCCTCACAAGGGGGAGCAAAACTTGATGAAGAGACAAAATATGAAACGATTGAAAAGAGTTCAGAAGTATCCAAAGTCATTCAAATGGGCATTTTTGAGGATAAACAACTGCTCTTATTTATTCAAGAGATCAAAACAAGCATTACTGCACACAATTGGAGTGCTTTTATCGATTTGTGTTCGCACGAACATTATAAAACTCAAGTAGGCGATAATCGCATGAGTACCACCCAATACATCGCCGAAGCCATTGGTGTACACCATCAAGAGAATACTATTTTTGAAGAGGGTGAGAGTAAAATTGATATGAAAGTACTTGAAAAGATAGAGAATATTAAGTTTTTGGAGATCAAAAAACACTACAACGAGGTTAAACTTCAAGGGGTAGTGGTGCTAAAAAATGGGCAAACTCTCAAAATGACAATAGATATACTCTACGATACACAAGATGGCTATATCATTACAGGTGCATTGGGATAGAATCGGATTAAAAGCTAGGAGGATTTATCTGAGCGGACAAGTCCACTCAGATGGTAGCAAAAAACTATTTTACCAGTTCAATAATTGCCATAGGAGCTGCATCACCACGTCTCATGCGTGTTTTGATGATGCGTGTATATCCACCTTTTCGATCCGTGTATCGAGGTGCTATTTCGCCCATAATTTTCTTAGTCGCCTCTTTGTCTTGAAGCATAGCAAAAACTGCTCTGTGGGCATTAAAGTCATCAACTGCCGCTTTAGTGATGAGTTTTTCATAGTAGCTACGAAGCTCTTTGGCTTTTGGTAATGTTGTCTCAATGCGCTCACTGCTTGTTAAAGCGATTGAGAGATTTTTCAAAAGTGCCGCTCTGTGTGCCGATGTACGGCTAAGTTTACGGTATCCATGTTTATGTCTCATGGGCTAATCCTTTGTCGTTTTTAGTTGTTCAAATTTTTTTATAAGTGTTGTGCGAAGCGAATCACTAAGCTCAAAGTCTGGACCAAAACCTTGACTAATCAAACAATCAGTGATCTCATCAAGCGACTTTTTGCCTAAATTTTTAATATTTTTAATCTCGTTATCATCCATGAGTACCAACTCGCCCAAATACTTAATATTGGCTCTATCAAGTGAGTTAAATGATCGCGCACTTAAACCAAGGGAATCAATACTTTTGAGATAGTTTCTAAGCTCACCTTCGTCATTTGTCTTTTTTGATTGAACCGAAACAATATCGACATCCAAAACTCCATTAAATACGGAGAGTTGCTTATTCATTACTTCCAATGCGTTTGTAAATGCCTCTACGGCTGAAATTTGGCTATCGGTTTCAATATCGAAGACAATCTTCTCATAATTTGGGTTATCCTCTACAAGCATGGGTTCAATCTTGTAGTTTGCCTTTTTGACAGGCGTAAAGAACGCATCAAGCGCTATAGATCCCTCATCAATCTCATCTCGCAAATCCTCTGTTGGCACATATCCTATTCCTTTGGCAATAACCAAAGTAAAGTTTATCTGTGCGTCTTCGTTTAGTGTTGCAAGATGTGCCTCAGGGGTTACGACCTCAACCATGTCGTTGTTAAGATCTGCAGCAACAATATCTTTGTGTCCCTCAAAAGAGTATTTTACTTCAACTCTATCAATATCCTCTTTGATTTTAAATCGAATATTTTTGAGATTTATGATAAAGACCGCAACATCCTCGTGCATTCCTCGAATGCTATCAAATTCGTGCGAAGCCCCCTCTATTTTTACAGAGATGGGTGCATATCCTATTGAACTGCTTAAAATTAATCTTCGTAACGGGTGAGCTAGAGTGATAGCGTATCCACTCTCAAATGGATAGGCTATAATTTGTGCTCTACTGTTACTGATTTCATTAACTTCAACCTCGGTTGGCATAAACGGTGTAAGTTTAATTTTTCTCATAACCACCCTTAAAAATTATTATTTAGAATAAAGCTCAACGATTAAACGCTCTTCAACAGGAATTGAAACCTCATCTCTTTGTGGAATTCGTGTGTAGATACCAAATACTTTATCTTTATCTACATCAACCCAATCAACCATGCCTGTTTGGTTGGTAAGCTCTAGGCTTCGTACCACTTGTGGGTTTGCTTTGCTTTTTTCTTTGATTTCGATCTTTTGACCCGCTTTAACTCTAAACGATGGTATATCCACACGCTTACCGTCCACCAATA
>DYMA01000273.1 GCA_020721815.1 Sulfurovum sp.
GGCGTAATGAAAAAAATAGAGGCTGAATTATCATCTTTTATTATAGTTATCCAAATGTTCATCTATCAATTTTACCTTCCTTTTTAGAGCCAATCCCTGATGTAATTTTATGAGCTTTTTGAGATGTGAAAACACTCCTCCATCTAAGGCATTTGTTGTATTTGGCATATCATACTCTTTGTGATTTTTGTAAGTGAATAAATAAGGTAGATTGGTAGTTAAACTTCTATAGGCAGAGGCTAATTTGGCATGGGTAGGAGATGATTTTCCAGTCGTTGGATTGATAGTTTTTTCATTCACGAAGGCTCCGTATTTACCGTGCCACCCAGATAATGCTTCTGTAAATATGGTCTGTGTTGATGTAGGAATTCGCCTGCATAGCTTCAGCAGCTCGACGGAAGCTTCAAGTTTTGGTTTGCGAGTCAGGTATCGCTTTATAATGGCTATTTGATGAAAATGACACATTTGTACAGCAATAGTGCCAAAAGCCTTTGCTACACCTCTCTTACCGTCTATAGTAACACCTTGAATGATAAAACCTTGTGCTAATAGCTCTTGCACTAACTGCTTATAATCATTGACTGTTTCAGACTCAATATGCTTACAAGCTACAATCTTATCCGCTAGAACATCCTTAAACACGAGTGTTCCAAATTTATCTGATCTTCTTCCAAAGAAAGTAGCATCCGCTACAAGGGTAACAGTGCTTGGAGTTATTACTCTTGCATCTGGTTCATATGCATCAAGATGCTTCTTTACCCAAGGGATACTACGGTCATATTTGATGGCAAGTTGATTGAGGGTTTGTTTACCTTGCAGATACTCTCCAAAAAGCTTTTTAGAGAGCTTTTTTGGTCTTCTAATAGATGAAAAATTACCTCCACATTCAGAGCATTTATAGCGTTGTATTCCTGTCTGAAAACCGTTCTTTTTTACCTCTAAACTTTTACACTTTGGGCACTTTTTACTGCTTTTTTAAAACTCATTGTAGATAATCCTTTGCAAAGCACGATTTTACCGAGGTTTCCTGAGGGTTTCAGCCTCTATTTTTTTTCATTACGCC
>DYMA01000129.1 GCA_020721815.1 Sulfurovum sp.
GTCTATCGCTTGTGTTTAGAATGCTAGGTAACCATAACGTTGTGAAACTGGACAGATAATACTTTTGGGTAAGTTGTTTGGGTGATTTCATTCCTACTCCATAATCTCTCACCACTAGCATCACCCCACCATCACCACTATGGGTGAGTTCTACTTCGATAGTGGAGCTTTTATGGGAGTATTTTATGGCATTGGAGATGGTATTATCGATGAGGCGTTTGAGCTTTGTGGAGTTGAATGATAGAGAGATACCCTCTGTGATAGTGGGGAGTATCTCGATACTTTTGAGTTCGCTAATATGCGAGAAGTGTTCGATTCTCTCATAGAGCAACTCTGTAAAGTCTATAGGTTCATTGGGGTACTCAAGACGATTGCGTTTGATAAGGTAGTCCATATCATCATAGATGGTTGAGAGCGATTGGGTGGCTGATTTGATACGACGGAGATATTTGCTAGAGCCAAAGTGCTGCTCAAAGAGGTTGATATTGACCATCATGATGCTTAGTGGGGTATTGATCTCGTGTATTGATTCTTGAATGAAGTTATCGAGTTGTGCATTGACCCGCTTGAATGGACGGGAGAAGTTTTGCAAAAATAAAAATGACAATCCCAAAATGAGCGTTACAATTCCAAAAGCGATTATCGCTATCTCTTTGTACACTTCACTGTATGAGATATGTGCCTTTGTGACGAGATAATCGGCTCCAAAATACTTTCCACTAGGGATTGCAGTGATGAGATAGCGTTCATCACCTTGAGCAAAATAGCCGTTACGATAGGCTGGAAGTGGAGTAGTAAACTGTGTGTAGATAGTGGCGAACTTGGCATCGTAGAGAGCAAAGAAGTAGTCGATATAGGTTGGAAATTCAAATACACTATTGGGATTATCGCCAAAAGCATCCATTTTAGCAAGGATAAGTAATTGAATTGCTTTGAGTTCTATTTCGGTGTGAATATCGTGAAGTTTCATCTCGTGTCTCAAATGCAAACTCAACGGAAAGAGCAAGATGATGGAGATGACAAGGGTATAAAGCAGTGTCGAACGAACGATAAATCTCTTTTCATTGATAATCAAAGCGATACCCCTCTCCATAGACATTGGCTATCATACCTTTGGGAAGTTTGCGACGAAGGTTATTAATCTGCACCCGTGCATTGACGGGATCTACATCGTTATCCCATATCGCATCATAAAGGTACTCTAAGGTAACAAGTTGGTTTTTGTGTTTGACAAAGAGATTCATCAACTCCCTTTCTCGTTTACTAAGTCTCACCTTAGCTCCATTTCGCATCAATTCAAAGGTAGAGAGATTGTAGTGCATCTCCTCTCCAAGCTCAAGAATATTCTCTGCAATAAGAAAATAATTGACTTTGAGGGCTTGACGGATACGAAGCAGTAGCTCTACGAGTTCAAAGGGCTTTTTGATATAGTCACTCCCTCCACTCTCATACCCTTGAATTATCGCATCGGCACTCGTCACAGAGGTAACAAAGATAGTTGGAATATCTTTAGATTCACTTTTTAGCTCTCTACGCAAGGCAAAGCCGTTCCAATCCCCTGTCACATTGACATCAAGCAACAACAAATCATATTCTCGCTCAAAGATAGCATCAAAAGCATCGTTGCTATTGTCAAACCCATCAACTTGAAAGTTTTGAGCTTCAAGATACTCTGTTATACTCTCTTTGAGAATAAGGTCATCTTCAAGCAGTAGTATTTTCATCGTATTATCCCGCGTGTTTTTTTGCTACTATTGGCATTGAGTAGCAGTGAGATAAGCTCATCTTTGGAATAGTTACGAAACTTCTCACGCAGTCTTGCTTCAAGAGCCTTTCTCTCCTCGGGAGTTGCTACCTTGATGAGTTCAAGAAGTTCACTATCGTTGAAATCATGATACATCTTAACATAAGGGTCCTCATCAAAAAATGAGTAGTAGAGATCCTTTCTCGCATAGGTAAAGATACTCTCAAGCTCTGATTCAAACGCACCAAAAAGCTTAAGTTTTTCTTTGCCCATAACAAGCACATAAAGCCCCAAATCCTCTCCTTTGGCAGATAGAATGGGCTTGGAGAAGAATATATGAGAATGGGTTTCGTAGAGTCCTTTGGATTTGAGTAGATTAATTCCTTTGGGTGTGAGGGTGGCTAAGAGGTCGCTACTAATGTCATTGGTAGCTAAAATCATATCTGCAATATGGGGGTTTTGTTGTAACAGTACGGATTGATTGGCATAGCGTTTGTGCAGGAGCATCATAAAATCAATATCGTAGTTGGCAAAGAAACTTTTGGTCTTTTTGAAACGGTGTATCACCTCTACAAATCCCAGAAGCTCACCTTTTTTGAGAATAGGAATTGTAGCGATAAGGACAAGTCTTCGAGCTGCTTCGATAGAGAGTTTTGGTTTTTTGGTTTGAGCAAGTTCCACAAGATCGGGGCGAAAGCTCTTGATATCGAGTCCTGCATCGCTATTGTCCCAACTTCGTGCAAATATCTTGTACTCTTTGGTAACGATTTGTGTATGTATCGACATACCAATAAAAAGCTCTAATGTTTCCATATAGCGTTTGATAATCTCATAAGTATAGTTGGAATCATTGTTCTCTAGGGCATTTTGGAGACTCTCATTTTGTGCCAATGCCATCGCAAACCCAAACGCCTGAGTCTTCTCCTCTTTGAGCTGTTTGTTGAGCATATTGAGCAAAACAATATCAATACGCTTGATGAAGTTCTCTTGATTTTTGAAAGTAAAATACCCAATTGCAATCCCCAACAATATCAAAAGAGCCATCATATATTTCTGATATTGACGCATAATATACCTATTTGATGCGAAGTATTTATCCAAAAAGATAATAAAAAATTATAACAAACTTAGTCTCAATATTGAATAAAAATATGCAAATATCCAAAAATATAAATTACTCTTCGCTGGGTAATTTTTTAAAGGTTTTCTTATATTTTTTGGCTCACATTCCTAATATGCTCTTCAACAAACTTCTTAATCTCTTCGTAAATAAATGAATTTTTAAAATTTTCTATCTTTCCGCCGCTTGCGTTGGGGTGTCCGCCACCGTTGCCTATTTTTTGAGCCAATTGGGATACATCGACACGATTTGCACTGCGCATTGAGAAATTCCCACGTCCTGAAATATCCATATAAAAATCATAATCTTCATTTTCTATTAAAAATCGATTGCCAATAATCGAAGAGTTTCCTACGCCATAAACCAATACGCCTTTTTTTCCTTCGCACTCGATTGTCAATCGCTCTCTTTGAGTCCCGATAAGAGCCACAACGTAACTGGCAACAAGGTTATCTTTGGTATCGTTTTGGGCATTTTTAAAAAACTCTTTTTTGATTTGATGCATAGCATCATCAAAGGCGATGTGAGCATCTTCTCTATCAATAAATGCATCAATTTGCTCAATAAGGTAGAGCTTAAAAGCCCTATCGCTGCTGTCAAACATGACCTTATTAAGCTCTTTGGTTGAAGATACCATGCTCAAAGCCACTTTGCCCAGCTCAAAATAGGGATGATCGCTAAGCCAAATATCAACCGAATTGATCACTTGAGCCGTTTTCAAAAAGGTGTTGTTTGCATCAAAGTTGTAGTGTTGTTGCAACCAATCGTAGGTGATTTGCGAGGCACTTCGTGTGGTATCGAGATAGTACCAACCAAAATTTTCAAAACAACTCTGCCCTGAAGCATGGTGATCAAGCAGTTGGAGTGTGACCCCCAATTTGCTCGTTTGTTCTTCAATCCATCGTGACTCTTTGGGTGTAAGATTGAGGTCGGTGATTAAAATCGTAGTATCTTTGAGGTCTTGCGATTGAATTGTTGTCAAGATGGATTCAAGCATTGCGGTGACTTCTGGGCCATAGTTGGCATTGTAAAAGCTAATATTGGCAAAACATTGAGCCGTAAAATATTGGCATCCGTATCCATCAAGATCGGTATGCGAGAGGTGAAAAATAGCACTCATTTTAAAATATCTCCCAGTGTTAAATCGTATAAAAAGCTATCAATTTTGGATTGAAATTTTGCCAAAAAGGGTGAGATAGCGCACACACCAATAGAACCATTGGGGCAACTTTCTAAGTATTGTGTGCAATCAAAAATCGCAGGCGCTTTCCCTTCGGCTGCTAAAATGATGCTGTAGATACTGATATTGTTGGCATCTTTGGTGAGAATAAATCCACCATTGACCCCCTTTTTGGACTCCAATATCTCACTTTTGGCTAAATTTTGCAAAATTTTTGCCAAAAAGCTTTTGGGCAAACCCAGTTCCAATGCTAACTGTTGGGCTCCTATGGGAACATCGCTTTGTTCTATTTTGCTAAGCGAAAGGAGTGCGTATTCACTTGCTCTTGTCAATAACATGATTTAAATTACCTCTTTGTGGTTTAATTAAGACTATTTTACTCTAATTTTTATTAGATACAGTTTTGTGCTATAATTACTACACTATTTTACACAAGGAGGCAATATGGCAACAAAGGTATTGATACCCCTAGCACAGGGATTTGAAGAGATAGAAGCGGTATCATTGATAGATGTATTGAGACGTGGTGGCGTTGAAGTGGGAGTCTATTACGTCGGCGAGAGTGCATTAGTTGCGGGTGCAAACGGCATTAGTATCAACGCCGATAGCTCCATCGATGAAGCAAATAGCGATGATTTTGATATGATAGTACTTCCAGGGGGTTGGGGCGGTACGAATATTTTGGCGACCCACGAAAAGGTGCAATCTCTGCTCAAAGAGTTTAAATCCAAAGATAAATACGTCGCTGCTATGTGTGCTGCCCCTTTTGCGTTGCATCAAGCGGGAGTATTGGGTGAGCGTTTTACCTGCTATCCATCGGTAGAGGAGCAAATTGGCAGACAAGGATACGACGCTACCCAAAAAGTGGTACAAGATGGCAAGGTTATCACTTCACAAGGACCTGGGACGGCGATTTGTTTTGGGTTGGCACTTGTGAAGATTCTTCAAGGCGATGAGACCTACCAAATGCTCGTAGGTGGATTGTTGGCAAAATATTGTGAGTCGTAATGGAGCTGTTTTGTATTCAAACAACATTACGTTATAATGTATCAATTAAATTACAAGTGAGCAGATTATGACAACCCATCTTGCTTTAGCATCGTCGGTAATTTTTGTGATTGTTTTGGCTCTTCCTATTCTTTTTCATTTGACACGCTATGTGGGAGCTAGAAGCGATAATGAGCGTAAAAATGAGCCTTATGAGAGCGGGGTAGGGCTTACCCATACGGAATCTTTTGATACGTTTAATATTAAGTTTTATGTTGTAGGTATCGTCTTTTTGCTTTTTGATGTAGAGGTACTTTTTCTCTTTCCATGGGCTATCAATCTTCGTGATTTGGGGCTATTTGGGATGGTAGAGATGTTTGTGTTTATAGGGATTTTGGTAGCGGGACTTATCTATGTCTATCGATCCAATATTCTTAAGTGGGCTTAAATACCACTTTTTAGCCGAACATTTGAGGCTATTAGCTGTTTAAACTCGGCTAAAGCCGAGGCTACAGATTTAAGGTCGTTGCTTGTGACATATTTAAAAATAGATTGCTTCGTGTCTCGCATTGGATGCGATAATGTTTAAGCATCCAACATCCATCATTCAAAAAAGATGAAATAAAAGACACTGAGCCAAATGGCAACCGTAATGATGATAGAGACAAAGACAACGCTACTGCCAATATCTTTAGCGGCTTTTGCTAGAGGATGAAACTCAACCGTCACCAAATCCACAACTCGCTCAATAGCGCTGTTGATAAGCTCAGCAAAAAGAGGCAAAAATGCTGAAATGCCCAAAATAACTTTGTAAATCAGGGCGATAGGAGAGGCAAAAATTGCAATTTGAGCAATCACAAAGAGTCCTATCTCAATTTTAAACGAGACTTCGTCCCTAAAGGCCGCACGAAGTCCCGCTAAGGCGTATTTAGCATTGTCTATTAAATGGTATTTGGGTTTATTGGTCAAAATTTTGTCCTTCTCTTGCTATTTTGATGAAATTGGCATTATAATATAATTACATAAATAGAAGTTTTGGAGCGGTTACGATTGATATGCAAGTAGAGTGGGCTAAATTTTTTATCGCAGGAGTGCAATACACACAGGGCAAAACCCTTCGTCTCTATCAAGGAGAGTATCTTATGCTCCAAAAAGAACCCAACAACCCCAACGACGCTTACGCCATCGCTATCTATAAAGGAAAACACAAACTAGGCTACGTACCCAAAGTCTATAACCAAACGCTTTATGCCCAAATAGATGAACTAGAGATAGTCGTAGAAGATTTTTTCGCCGACGCTCCCCCATGGGAGAGAGTATGGGTATCGGTTTTTTCTAGGGAGTAGCTTTGGGTTGATTGAGTTTTTAAAAATATCAAAAGTTATTTGTTGTCCAAAATTTGTTTCTCATGCGTAATTATAATGCCCCCACAAACCCACACCACCAAAAAACAAATTCTTATTCCAAATAGCAATAAAATGCTAAAATATTAGATAAGAACACAAGGAGTCTAAGATGAGCAAAAACACAAATGGAAACAGAAAAAGAAAAAAATACACGGCACAGTTTAAAGCACAATTGGTTTTGGAGCTTCTTAAAGAGG
>DYMA01000130.1 GCA_020721815.1 Sulfurovum sp.
TTAGAGGTTTTTTACTTTAATTTTGGCTTAGGTGATGGGGTGAGTGGTTACGAAACAATTAAGCCTTTTGTATCGTTTTGGCTATATCTATAAAACGTTGAATATTTTGCTCTAGTGTAGCGTTGGTGTCATGGAGATGAAAAAGCGAAACGACCATCAAATAGCCCTCCAAATGAATCGCAAAATGTCCATGCTCTTTAAGCTCCTCTAGTGTTGCGTTGGTGAGCTGATTGCTCAAATCGTTTGGATTATCGGAAAAGATTTTGTAGTAGGGTAGCAGTTTGGGGTCGGTTATTTCAACTTTTTTGAGATGAGGGACTTGAATCTTTTTGATAATAAACTCGATCATTTTACCCGCAACCCCTTCCATGGAGGGGATAGATACAATCAAAGAGATAGGGTAGCGTTTAGTGCCTCGTATGATAAATATCGGCTCATCTTCACTCTCATAATTGACCTTGAAGCCCAATTGCCATTGGGGATGGGTGCGGTGTTGATAGAGGGAGCTTATTTCGATACTATTGGAAGGATGATGCGACTCAAGCAACTCCAAAACATCTTGTATGTCGCTAGAAAACTCCTTTTTGGCTTCAAAACCTAAATCACCCAAGAGTTTTTGACGCTCTTGCTCCTTTTGAGCGTTTTGTTTCGCACCCCATTTGGCTATAGCAAACAAGACGAGGAGAAACACAATCAAAGGTGCAATAGCGTAGATTGGCATCGTCACAAACGCACCTTAACGCTTCTCAAAGTGTTGATAATCTTTGATAGAGTACCAATCTCCACCCCAAATCCAGCCTCTTTTTTTGAATGCCTGAGTCGCTTCGTCATAGGGCAAGAGCATCGCCAAATCGGTACTGGCTTGACTTTGACGTACTCTTTTGAGATAGCACACCGAACGTTTGTGGACTGTTTTGCCATTGGTTCCCACATAGGGATTTTCAAGGGGGTTAATATCGATAGCTTTGCCGTAGGCGTGGTTGGACCATTTGTTAGTACCTCCGATGAAACGACAGTTAAACGCCGAGGTGTTATCGGCTTCGATGGAGTTGTAATCGCTACCGTTGTAATTGCTTACAAGCTCCATTTTTCTAATAGGATACCCCATCCTAAAGAGATCTCTAAAAATATCAACCGTCTCTTGTGCAATGCTTCGATGAACAATAAGTTCACCCGTTTTGCAGTTGCCCTCAAAATCATAATGGCTCACTCTAATGTATCGCAAATCCTCAAGCCCCACGGGACAACCGCTACGATAGGAGTTACCATTTATCATTCTAGCTTTGATAGTGCTATCAATGGAAGAGATTTTTGAAAAAAAACTATCTGCTTGTAATGCCATGCTCAAAAGCAATAGGAAAATAACGCCCCTCATCGTACATACCCTCCGTGTACCCAGCCCGAACGACAACCGCCTCTAGGTTGCCCGTAGTCCAAATAGCACCCTCTTCCATAGTAAACAAATCGCCAACTTCCTCGATAGTCGCACACAAAAACACGCTCACCGCTGTAGAGTGAATCGTATTGACGATAGCCCGCACTAGGTCCCTCTCGTACCGCCAAAAAGTTATCACCGTAAGGGTCTAATCCTCCTACATAGGCTACGTGACATCGTGCTTCGATAGTTGAAGTTAAACCCAGTGTTGCCAAAAGCACTACCAACAAAAAACGTTTCATTGTTCACTCCTTTAAATACAGTTGATACAATTGTACTCCATAGGAACTTAAGAACCTATACCAAATCGCAACGCACAAGCAATAAAATAAGAAAAAAAGAGCTTTTGTAATTTTAATATGATAAAATATCAAAAAAAAATTTTCTACCCGAAAAATGCACACAAAAGGTTGTATCATGAAAAAATTCTTGAGCTTCATTTTCCTATCCTCTCTCATCTATGCCTCTTTGCCTAGCGGTATCGAAGCCATTGTCTCTAAGTATCCTATCCCCAAAAGTATGATAGCTATTGATATTCGTGATGCACACAGCGGACTCAATGTGGGTTCGCTCAATACCCATGCCATCATGACACCCGCTTCGGTTATCAAAGTGCTTACAACTTATAGTGCTTTGTTGCATTTGGGATTTGATTATCGTTGGAGTACACTTTTTTATTATACAGGCGAAATCAAAGAGGGGGTACTCTACGGAGATTTGGTTATCAAGCCTCACGGTGACCCCAATTTGGGCATACAAAGCATTCAAGCCATCGCCCAAAAGATACAAGCCAAAGGGATTCATCGTATTGTAGGCGATATTGTCATCGATCGAAGTTTTTTTGATATTGGCGATAGTGACAGTTCAGGTTTTGATGAAAATATCTACAGTGCTTACAACGCCATGCCTGATAGTATGATGTTTAATGAGCGTCTCTCTACGCTTAGCGTCACACCGCAAGGGGGAAGAATTGTCGTACAAAGCGATATAGGCGATAAGAGTTTTACGATTGTTAATAACGTCAAAGCCGTAGGGGGAAGTTGTCAAGGCAATCGTGCATGGCCCTCTATCAAAATCAACAAAGAGTACGAAAAGCCTCTTGTGGTGGTCTCTGGAAACATCTCAACCCGTTGTCCCAAAATCACAATCAAAAAGCTTATCACCAAACCCTACCAAAGCTTCTATTACGCTCTTACAAATGCTCTTAATGCTATTGGGGTAAGCAACCAATCGATGCTCAAAATCAGCAACCAAACCTACAATACAAAAGCACTGTTTATTTACAAATCACGCACACTTGGAGAGAGCGTAAGTATCATCAACAAAGAGAGCAACAACCTCCTTGCGCGACAACTTATGCTTACGCTAGGAGCTTATATTCAAGGTCGCCCCTCGACACTGCCCAAAGGAAGAGAGGCTATTAGAACCATTTTGGCACGACACAATGTACACCTCTCCAAAGAGGCTTTTATTGATAACGGCTCTGGGCTTTCACGAATCTCACGCTTAAGTGCTAACGACCTTGCCAATCTTCTTACTTCGGCTTACAGTCGCTACGGACAACGATGGCTCAATCCCCTCTCACTCGCAGGAGTCGATGGTACAGCCAAACGACGCTTTAGAGGTTCTAACATAGTAAATGCTGGATGGTTTAAAACAGGTACGATTAAGGGAGTCAAAAACATTATCGGTTATGTGAGAGGCAAATCGGGTACGCTCTATAGTGTCGTCATTTTGGTCAATCACCCCCAAACATGGCAAGGTGCCGCAATGCAAAACGATATTATTAAGTGGTTGGTTCGTAACTATTAAATGAAAACCCTCTGCATATACCCTACTGCTCGTACGATTCGTCAAGCTCTTGAAAGCTATAAGCAATGCAGTGGTTTTGTGCCTACGCTTATTACCATTGGGGAGTTTGAGCAAAAAGCGATTGTTGTACCCAACAAAACCTTGATTGATCCCATCGCACGGGCTTTTTATCTCAAAGAGGCGACAAAGTTTGAGGCTTTTGAGAGGCTCAAAATCGATAGGGATATTTTACGATTTTATACCAAAAGTGAGGATATTTTCAAATTTTTAGAAGAGCTTAGCCACGAAAATGTCGATTTTGAGACGCTAAAAAGTGCCGATAGTTACAGTGAATTTGGAGAGCATATCGCTATTTTGGAACAAGTTGCTACCAACTACCAACTCCTATTGGAATCCAAAGGTCTAACCGATAAATTTCTCATCCCTCAATCCTATGAACTTAATGAGGGTTTTGTATCCAACTACAGCTCCTTTGAACTCTATTTGGAGGGGTATCTTAATCCTTTTGAACTCAAACTCATTGAGCAAATTGCTACGCTCAAATCCTTTATTATCGACTTTACGACTACCAAATTTACCCACAAGGTACAAAAAAGCTTTGCTGAGGTTGGGATGATTTTGCCCGATAATTGCCATCTTCGCTTCGATATGCACACCAAGAGCATTGTAGAACAAACCCCCATTACCCAAACCATTGATGCTACCATCTACAAAGTACAAGAGCGTTTGGAGCAAATTCCTATTGCACTAGAGGCTATCCAAAGAATGGTCAATGCGGGGATAGAGCCCACTTCTATTGCCTTTATTGTTCCCGATGAGAGCTTCAAAGAGTCGCTTTTCCTCTATGATAGGCTCAAAAACTTTAACTTTGCGATGGGGTTTGATTATACTAAAAGCTTCGGATACAAACGCCTTGATGCACTCTATCGCTACATTTTGACTCAGAAGAAGAGCTACTACGATTTGATGGTGCGTTACGGTATGGATAGTCAAAAAATCATGGAGGTTAATGGCACCACACCTTTGAGCATTCAAACCTTTTTTGAAATACTCCAAACCCACAAACTTATCGACAAAACGCAAAAAATAGTAGAGCAAAACCTCTATTTGCAAGAGCTTTTTAGTGCCCAAAAGGCTTTGTTTCGAGAGTGGCTGAGTATCTATCTCAAAGTCATTGCAACGATTACTACCGATGATATTCGAGGGGGCAAAATTACCGTCATGGGGGCATTGGAGAGTCGAGGGGTTGCCTTTGATGGAGTGGTTATTGTGGATTTCAATGAAGATATTGTGCCACTCATTCCTAGCAAAGATAGATTTCTCAATACCCAAGTACGTCGCCATGCCACTTTGCCCACACGAAGCGATAGAGAGGCGTTGCAAAAATATTTCTATCAAAAACTGCTCCTTAGAGCCAAGCAAAGCGTCATTATCTATCCTACCGCCCAAAATCGTCTGCTCTCCAAATTTGCTTATGAGTTAGGATTGGAGGCTATAGAGAGTGCAAATCCCAATCTTGATTTGCTCCACATCGCTACACCACTCCCCTTGCAAGAAGAGATAGAGGTTGAAAATTTTAATCCCTACGCTTTGGCGTGGTCGGCTACGATGCTCAAAAGTTTTGTGCGGTGCAAACGGCAATTTTACTACAAATATATCCAAAAAATCCCGCAAAAAAGCAACGAAGAGTTTAATGAAGGACTCTTTTTGCATCAACTCCTTGAAAAGTTGATGAGCAACAGCATGAACGATACACACAGCCATCTTAACACTCTATTGGATGAGATGTTAGGCAACAGTGCCAAAGCCACTCTTCAAAAGCAACTCTACACTGAAAAATTGATGCACTTTGTGGAGTATCAAGCGTTGCACCACTTCGCAAAAGGGTATCGCATCGAACTCAAAGAAAAAAGTATCGAGGGGGCTATTGCGGGATTGCGTTTCAAAGGAGTCATTGATAGGCTTGATATTAAGGGCGATGAGGCGATGGTGATTGACTACAAAAGCGGCTCAACTGCCAATGCCAACCGTACCAAAAACCTTGAAAAGCTTGATGATTTTCAGATGAGCATCTATGCTTTTTTGTTGCGTGAGCGATACCCAAAATTGAGTTTTGCTTTTTTTAAGATACTCGAAAACAAACCCATTGAGCCTTTTGAGGAGCTTGATGCCAAAAACGATTTGCTATTTGAACATATCGAAAATATCAAAAATACCACGCACTTTATCGCCTCAAAGTGTGACAATCTCGCCTTGTGCATCCACTGCCCCTACCCTCTTTTGTGTGAGCGAGGAGAGTATGCGGGACGCTCATAGGAGATCAAAAGATTACACCCAACGCCTTAGCACTGCTTAGTAGCGGTATCTCATAGCTGTAAAACTCTTGGTCGTTGGTAATGATATAATCACACCGCTCTTTGCGTGCCATGACATACTGTATCGTATCTTCCAAATCACCAAAGTTGCTATCTTTTTCCATAAGATAGATCGCTTCATCTATCTCTTTATTGTTAAATTCAATCACGCTCATAACACCACTTATCACCTTTAGGCTCTTAAGAATGCTCTGTTTATCTTGCACACGCCTCAGTACATAATAGAGCGTTGTAAAGAGGTCACAGGAGGTATAGAGTCTGTATTTATCCAAATTTTGTACCAAATGGGCATAAAGCTCACTGCTCTCTTTGGATGAGGGGCGTGGTTTGTGGGATAAAATATCAATCAAGACATTGGCATCAAGAAATATCCTTGTCATATATCATACCGATTGGCTTTAATCTCTTGAATATTTGGAAGTGGCTTATCGCTTTTTATCATCCCAATCAAGCTCAAAGCATCTTGGATACGCTTTTTATCTTCACGCTTTTGCATATACTCTTGCAGTGCCACCGCTACGATATGGCTCTTTTTTTGTTTGGTCTCTTTGGCAAACTCTACTAACTCATCGACAATTTCGACGGGGAGCGAATAGAGCTCTTTTTTATAGTTGTTGGTTGTGGTCATCTTCTATCCTTTATATATTTATATCTTGATAGTATATACTTTTTGGGTTTTGTTGTCAAGGTGATGGGAGAAATAAGAGTAGGGTTTGTTGTGCTTTATTTTTTAGACCAATAACTGGTTTTAGATTTTCAAAGTTTGACTCTTGGATACTATAATCTTCTCTAAAATAATCAAATCCAACCAAAGCATTGATATACCTTCTTCTTAGTGTATATGTTTTTCCACATCCTGCACCTGCATTGATTGCGAAACTTTTTTGTACTGTGAATTTATTTAGGTTCAATTGTTTTCCTTATTTTACTATTTGATTATTAAAGAATATAATTTGTAACCACTCACCCCATCACCTAAGCCAAAATTAAAGTAAAAAACCTCTA
>DYMA01000274.1 GCA_020721815.1 Sulfurovum sp.
GAAAAATCGACAAAACCTGAAATACCCCAAAAACAAGATCCTGCCAAAATGAGCTCTTTTTTTGCACACAGCATTTTTCATGTTTTTTCACACTATATTTGTTGATATAAATAATTAGGTATGACAACTCGTTTGCAACTCGATCATCATGCAGCTAGCTACAAATATAGTCATAGTCTGGTGTAATAAATTAATAGTATAAATAGTTAAACGATATCTGACGAATCTTGCATACCGGTTTCATATTCACAAAACGGATATCAGGGTCGCCGCTGATCAGGACATCAACTATAGAGTTTCTGAACTTGAGCTGAGGCTGGTTTGCAAAGCCGTCGTTTGACGCTCTTTGCGGTGAATTCGTTGAACTGCCTAACTACGACGAGTTCTATCTGGCGGTAACAAACTACACCTCAAATTTGGGGTAAGCATCGTTTTACATAACATAACATACAAACACACTGACTGTCGGAGATGTGACGAAGACAAATTCAAAGAAGGACATTGAGTAGATCTATTCGGGTAAATATAAGAAAACGTAGGATGTGAGGAGTGTGTGTCTGGTGATTTGCACATACGGAACATACGGCAGACGGAGAAGTTGTGGAATGATCATTCGAGACCCCTTAATGATCCAAAATAATAAGACGGACAGAATGATAAAGAGTTTAATTTATGAATCAAAGTTAAGGCCGCAACTTGAAGTCTCGTAGCTGATTACGCTACTCGTAAGATTGCTTACCCTTAACAATTCATCATAAATTTTCACTCATAATAATTTATTAAAGTCATCATTTATAAAATCATAAAACACCTAAAAACGACGAAAAAAAGTGACAAAAGCTAGAGGGTCGAGTTGCTATCAAAGTACCCATATACGCAAAACGCCAAAATTGGTATGACGGAAATATATATAGGTCCAAATAAACACCCAAAAACGACGAAAAAAAGTGGCAAAAGCTAGAGGATGAAATTGCTATCAAAGTACCCATATAGCCAAAACGCCAAAATTGGTATGACGGAAATATATATAGGGTCCTAAATTGATCAAAAAGGGGGGGGT
>DYMA01000131.1 GCA_020721815.1 Sulfurovum sp.
TGGTGGTGATGTCTTTTTTCATGGGGGAGATTATAGCATAGATTGGTTGTTTTTTGCTTTGTAGCCTCGGCTTTAGCCGAGTTTTGGGTATTTCACAATCTCCAATTTGTTCGGCCAAAGCCGAACCTACAGCCGAACCTACGATAAGGTAGGGGTGGTACTTTTGGGAAAAGTGTTGAAGTTGATGGAATTAAAAGAAGTTTTCGATAAAATACACATCAAATTAAACTCATAAGTTAGGAGAACAGATGACAATAACCAAACGAGTAACCTTTATCGCCAAAGAGGGGTGTGAAGCTAAGATGAAAGCGTTGCTTAGTGCCATGGTAGCACCCAGTAAAGCCTCCGATGGATGTATCTTTTACGATATTTTTCAATACGAAAACAATCCACGAAAATTTATGGCAGTCGAGTCGTGGAGAGATGAAGCAGCACTCGATGGACACAAAGCTTCAGCTCACTATGGAGTCTATAAATCAAGCTATGAGCCGTTTTGTGAGAAGAAATATACCGATGAACTCGAAGTGTTGAAATAATGACAAACCTCTATTGCAACACAAAGGCTCAAACGTTTCAAGATTTGGCTTTGCGGGTCTATACCTCCAATCTATTGGGACAAAGCGATGCATTGGTGCTACACGGCGGCGGCAACACTTCGCTCAAAAGCGTGGTGGATGGAGAGGAGATTCTCTATGTCAAAGGAAGCGGATGGGATTTGGTCTCGATTCAATCGCAAGGATTTGCTCCTGTGAGACTCAAAAGACTCCAAGAGATGGCACAACTCCCAAACCTAAGCGATAGCGATATGGTAGCCCAACAAAAAGCAGCGATGATTGATACAACAGCCCCCAACCCTTCGGTCGAAGCGATACTTCATGCCATTATCCCTTTTAAATTTGTCGATCACACCCACGCCGATGCGATTGTAACCATTTCCAACTCGTTGCATGGCAAAGAGCATATCGCTGCGTTGTTTCCTGATTTTTTGATTGTTGATTATGTGATGCCTGGGTTTCTTTTGGCTCAAAAAATCTATGAGATGAGCCGTGATGCAGATTGGGAGAGGTGCGGGGGGATTATTTTGCACCATCATGGGATTTTTACCTTTGATAACGATGCTCAAAAATCGTACAATAAAATGATAGATGCCGTCACCAAAGCCGAGGCGTTTTTGGAAACAAATGCTTCATTTGAAGTTCAATCTATCCCGCAAGAGGCGTTTGATTTGGAGATTTTGGAGCGTACAGTGAGTCACTACAAAGGGTTTGAAGTCGTCACCCTACTCAACAACTCTCCACTAGCATTACACTACGCCTCTTTGCCTATCGAGAAGCTCTACCGTGGAGTTTTGACTCCCGAACACATCATTCGCACCAAACGTCACCCTTTGGTTATCCAAAAAGGCGAAGAGATTGAAGCGCAAATGCAAGAGTATATGGGCGAGTACGAGGCCTATTTTTTGGCGTTTGCTCAACATGAAACGATGCTCAATCCCGCACCCAACTACGCTGTGATTGAGGGATTTGGCGTGGTAAGCTTTGGCAAAACGATGCAAGAGGCAAAGATTATCGATGATATTATCGCCCACACCATAAGGGCCGTACTTCAAGCCGATAGACTCGGAGGGTATCAATCCATTTCACTAAGCCAAAGCTTCGCTATGGAGTATTGGGAACTCGAACAAGCCAAACTAAAAAAATAAGGCTTCAAACGCCTATTGGCTTTTGTGGGACTAAAGTCCTACTTTCGATAAGCTAGTACTTGCTTGATGGGTAAGGGAAAATCAAAATGCCCATCAACACAACAGCCAAAAAGAGTGGATAAAAATGCAATTTTTGGATATTGAGCGTATCGTTTGAACGCAAAGGGCTAGGTTCGAGGCTCTCTATCTTCTCAAAAACAACCGCTAAATCTTTGGCACTTTTGGCCTCGAAGCTTTTGCCTCCACTCTTTTGGGCGATGAGATGCATCATCTCCATATCGTACTCTTTTCCAATGCCAATGGTATAGATGACAATACCGCTCTTTTTTGCCATCATGAGCGCATCTTTGGGTGAAATAGAACCTGCATTGTGTACGCCATCGCTAAGCAAAACAATGACTTTGTTTTGGGTTTGGGAGTGTTTCAACGCCTCAATGGATTGCACAATCGCCTCTCCAATGGCGGTACTATCTCCTGCAATTCCCACATCGCTCATAAGATGAAGCATTTGACTAAGTCCCTCAAGGTCGTAGGTCAAAGGCGATGCGATATAGGCAAAGCTTCCAAAGACAACCAATCCCAAATTGTCATCGTGCCGCTTTTGGATAAAGTGGTGAGTGAGTTCGATAGCGCTATCGTATTTGCTCTTGAAACGCTCCAAAGAGTCAAAACCGCTTTGTGCCATAGAGCCACTGGTGTCGATTGCCAATACCAAATCCCGTCCCTTTTTGTGATAGTTGGCATCGGGTTTGTAGAGATAGGGAGTAGCTAGTGTAACCACAAGCAGTCCAAAAACGCCCATAACTATCCATCTATCGCTATCGAAACGAATATAACTTTTGGGTAGCCACTCTGGTTTGGAGAAATAGATCGGTTTGGGTCTGTTTTTGCAATAGATAAAGCACCCCACAAGAGGCAACAACACCAAAGCCAAAGGGTAGAGAAGCGAAAAACTCATGCCAATACCTTGCCCAATCGCTCCACAATCTCATCGGGGTGATAGATTTTGATGAAGCGTATGGCGTGTCTATTGAAGTGTTGGGTAAGCTTTGCATCGTGCTGTTGGAGCTTTTTTTGGTAGTGTTTGATAGCATTTGGCGTAAGGATTTTGGATGAAGCTTGATTGGTCGTGGGGTCAATGAGTGCTACGTCGCTTTGGTATGAGGGCATCTCTTCATCGATAGAGCGAACGATAATGGCAATCACCTCATGCTTGTAGGCTAGTAAGGAGAGATCAACATCATCCAAAAAATCTCCCACCAAAACAATAAGACTCTTGGGGTGTAGATGCTCCATAAGATGCTCGATGGTCTCTTGATAGTGGAGGCTTTGTCCCAATGGGTTTTGGGAGTAGAGTTGCTCCAAAAAGTACTCAACGGTTTGATGCGATTTGCTGGGTGCTACCCTCTGTAACACTCCATCAATGCTATAGTAACCGCCAAAAAGATTGTGCTGATAGTGGGCTATATAACCTATCGACGCCACCGTTTGCAACAAAGTCTCGTACTTGTTTCCTACCGCCATACGCCCCTCTATCATGGCTAGACACACAATGCTTAAATCTTTCTCTTCGTGCATCTTTTTGACGTAAATTTCACCTCGCTTAGCGGAGCTTATCCATGAAATATCCCGAATATCATCGCCAATACGGTACTCTACTAGCTCCGCAAAATCGTACCCATGACCCAGAAAACGGGAGAGATTTGAACCACTAAGGTAGCGATAAATATCTTTTTTGGCACGAATGAGAATATGCGAGAGTGGGTTCATGGTGTGGTGCTATCCTTATTGTTTGATGTTACGCACTTTTATCGGACTTTGATTTCACCCAAAGCTTTAGCAGGTGAAGCTAAAGCCAAAAATTGCTAGACAAGCTTTTCGCCCCATTGATAAACGATGGAGTGGTTTTCGAGTTTGGTAACAAACTTATCAAAATTGCTTTTGGCAAGTTCTTCATCGTAGGAGGCTACGGATATGGTGGTGTGCCACTCTCCACTGCTAGAAGCCGTTGGGAGTGAAGAGAGTTCTACGTCTTTGGGCATTTGCTCCATGACATCAACCAAAAAAGACTCTTTGCACTGCGCTGCCAATGTGTAGCGGTAAATGCGACGTTTGGTATTGAAAGAGTGAGCCAAAATAGCCTCTACCATGGGGTGCGACATGTGAGGAAACCCTGGCATAAAAAAGTAGCGGTTTTGAAGCTCAAAAGCGGGAATAGAGCCGTAAACATTCTCAATAAGACCTGCCTCTTTGGGGAGTTGCGCCATAGCGTAAGTGATAGGTGATACTTTACCCGCTAATTTTTCATCAATAATCGCTTTGCACTCTTCATGGGTGTAGAGTTTGCCATCGCTTAGAGCCTTAGCAGCACACGCTCGTGTGTGATCGTCAGGCGTAGCACCAATCCCTCCGAAGCTAAAAATAACACTCTTTTCTATAGCAGCAAGGTATTTAATGGTATTGACAATAAGCACAGGGTCATCTTCAATGATAAATGAACCTGTAAGTTTATTGCCATACTTTTGAAGGGCTTTGGTGACAAAATCGAAATGGGCATCTTGCCTTCGGCGATTGAGTATCTCCGTGCCGATAATAAGAACAAAAAACTTTATCTCTTGCATTTTACTCTTCGATATAATTTTTAAGCTTACGTCCCACTTTGGGGTGTTTGAGCTTTTTGATAGCCGAGGATTCGATTTGGCGTACCCGTTCACGCGTGACATTGAGTTCTTTGCCTATCTCTTCAAGCGTTCTATCGCTGTGGTCATCAAGCAATCCAAAACGCATACGAATCACCGCCTTTTCTCTATCATTGAGCTGGCTTAAGACATCATCGATTTGCTTATTAAGGTCATCTCGAAGCACCACATCGGTAGGACTCAACGTATTTTTATCTTCGATAAAATCCCCAAATCTTCCATCATCCTCATCACCCACGGGTGTCTCTAGGCTTACGGGTTCTTTGGTGATTTTGATCACATTTTTGACCTTATCGACGCTCAAACCTACCTCTTTGGCGATGGTATCGAGATCGGGTTCTTTGCCGCTCTCTTGGAGGTGTTTACGGATAATTTTATTGATACGGTTAATGGTCTCTATCATGTGGATAGGGATACGAATGGTTCGTGCTTGATCGGCAATGGCACGGCTAATGGCTTGACGTATCCACCATGTGGCGTAGGTTGAGAATTTGTACCCTTTTTGATACTCAAACTTATCTACGGCTTTCATCAGTCCAATATTTCCCTCTTGAATAAGGTCAAGGAAAGGCAAACCTCGATTGGTGTAGCGTTTGGCAATCGATACGACCAAACGCAAGTTGGATTTTGCCATGCGTGTTTTGGCTTTTTCGCTTTTGGTTTTGCCTTGGCGGATTTGATTGAGTATCTCTTCAAGCTTCACGGGGTCCAAATTGAAGCTATCTTTACTCGCTTCTTTGGTCTCAAAGAGCTTTTTGATTTCAACGTAGGTGCTTACCATTGTGGTTTCTGGGACGGCATTGATAATATCGTCTTTGTCCATATTGATAATATTGTCCAATATTTTGCCGTGATTTTCAAGCAAAATATCGTTAAAAAGCGGCAGTTTATACTCCAATCGCTTAAGTTCTTTATCAAATCCATCGTCACTTTTGAGAGCCGTCTCCATCGCCTTGACCAACTCATTGATAAGCTTGGATGTGGGTCCTAGTTCGAGCAAAGCGTGTTTGAGTTGCTCTTTTTTGAAAGCGACTTTGAAGTGTTCGTAGAGTACTTTGGACTCATCTTCGTCGCTTTTTTCAAGAATTTTTTCGAGTTCTTCGGTCGCTTTTACCCACTCTTTTTTGTTTTTTTCAAGCTTTTTGAAGCTATCAACGACTTGTTTAACTCGGTCATTATTGACAATAGGAAGCGTCGATAGGGTCTCACCCTCCTCATCTTCTTCTTCACTCTCTTCACCGCCATCAACATCATCAAAACTTTTAAAAAGCTCTTTGACACGTCGTTCACGATTGAGCAAAGGCTCTTTGTAGTTGAGGATGTATTGAATGAGATAGGGTACTGAACAGATAGCATCGATAATAATATCTTCGCCCTCTTCGATTTGCTTACTAAGCTCAATCTCTTCTTCTTTGGTTAGAAGTAGAATTTTTCCCATCTCGCGCAGATACATTCGTACAGGCGAGTCACTTCGACTCCACTCAAGCAGCTCTTTTTCTTTGGTAAAATCAAAAAAATCAAGCTCGGTCTCATCGGCAATCTTTCTAATGCTCTCTTGGTGTTTTTGAATCGTCTGCTGGGCAACGAGTTTGGCATACTCTGATGCACTAATAATCTCTAATTTTCCATCTTTTGAAAGCTTGTCAATCTTTTTGACTTGTGCCATATTGAGAGGTTTATCAAACTCTTTGACAATGCGTTCGTAGGTTAGATAGACACCTTTTTTTTTGTTAGAAAAGAGCTTTTCAACCCTACCCATTGCATCAATTTTTTTTGTTGCAGCCATTAATTATCAGCTCCTCTTTTAGTAAAATTAGCAAAGTGACACTACTGTGTAAACATATTAATATATTAAAAATGTGGTAGATTATAGCAAAAAAAGATTAAAATTAGATTTACACTCAAACAAGGCTATTATAACATTTAATTGTGTAAACTTTTACTTTGGATTGGATAGAATACGCCCAATTTATTGATTGACAAAAGGATTTGACTTGGAAGGTAAAGTTTGGAAGTTTGGTGATAATATCGATACGGACTTAATTATCGCTGCTCGATACTTAAATACCAGTGAACCTGGGCAACTTGCAAAATATGTAATGGAGGATGCTGATCCTCACTTTGTTCAAAAGATGCAAGTGGGAGATGTTATTGTAGCGG
>DYMA01000132.1 GCA_020721815.1 Sulfurovum sp.
TTAGCCGAACAAATTGGAGGCTATTAGGTGTTTCAAACTCGGGCTTTAGCCGAGGTTACGCATTTTAGTTTGTAATGATGCTTTTTGTAACCAACTGTTACTACTCTTCCCATGCTCTCAATATTTCAAAAAAATTTATTTTTGTTGCAACAACGCTTATATAAGAGCCTATCGACTTTTGAGCCAATCGAATTGGCATTGGTGTTTAAGCCAATTTTTATCGGGGGGGATAATATTATAAGCAAAATAATAGTATGGGAGAAAAAATGAAAAAGTTACTGTTGCTTATAGCTACAACCTTGTTGCTTCATAGTGAAAACTACACCAACTCTATCGGTATGGAGTTTGTTGAGATTCCTAGTGGATCGTTTATGATGGGACGAGATCCCAACTTTGAGGAGGGTGTCAGTAATGAACTGCCTCAACATCGAGAGAGTGTGAGTAGCTTTTATATGCAAACCACCGAGGTGACTCAAGCCCAATGGGTGGCGGTGATGGGCAGTAATCCTAGCAAATTCAAAGGACGAACCAATCCTGTAGAGACGGTAAGCTGGTACGATGCCAAAGCGTTTATCGAAAAGCTCAATGCCAAAGAGGGTACGAGCAAATATTACCTACCAAGCGAGGTAGAGTGGGAGTATGCCGCACGGGCTGGAAGTACGACGGCGTATTGCTTTGGCGATGACAAGGGGGGACTTAGTGAGTATGCATGGTATAGGGATAATAGTAATGAGCAAACCCACCCCGTAGCCCAAAAGAGAGCCAATAAGTGGGGGTTGTATGATATGCATGGCAATGTATGGGAGTGGACGAGTAGTTGCTACAGTGAAAATTATAATAGGGGATACTATAGTGAGGGCTATAAGAGTCTGCGGGGCGGTTGCTGAAACGGTTATGCCATCATTTCCCGCAGTGCAAATCGCAACAGCATTAGTCCTGCCTATCGTCTCAGCTATATCGGGTTTCGTGTTGCCAGAATGTTAGATTAGGGTTTTTGCTTTTTTACCCTTTGGGGTTTTGAAGTTTTTTCTTTTTTTATTGCGACGCAGTTCCCCCCCCCTACAAAAGCCCGTTTGCAGGGGGAATTTTGAGGGCAAATTAAACAAAGGATTGAGTATGAAAAAAGTACTATTGGGTTTGGCGTTATTGGTTGGTATGAGTAGTTTTGCTAGTGCAAAACACTATAAGTGTTATCGTTATATTGGTGGTAAACCTATTGGTAATTGGGTCAAGGTCGAAGCAGATTCCAAAGAGGAAGCCTACAGCAAGGCAATGGAAAAGTTCAAAGATTTGGGTGTCAAAGCCGATTCAGCCAATTGTGAATTTAGTTCAAATTAAATAGTTTTGTTCGTTGCGAAGCTCTAGCTTCGCAATAAATGGTTTGCAATGACACTCGTCTCTCTGTTGCGTTGTGTCTGGTTTGGGGAAGCTTGTCTGCGTAATTTTGGAAAAAGCTATCATCTGCTGGTTTTGGGTGCATTTTTAGTATCTTTTGGATATAATAACTACTATTTTTCTAAAACCCAAAGAGGGTCAAATCCACAAAAGGAATTTTCATGGATATTCTATCAAATGCCCAAAACATTGATAATATTTTAATCGAAGATAGCATCAAATCAAGTTATCTTGATTACTCCATGAGCGTCATTATCGGACGGGCGTTGCCTGATGCGCGTGATGGGCTTAAGCCTGTACATCGTAGAATCTTATACGCTATGAGTGAGCTTAATCTCTCCTATCGCAGTGCTTACAAAAAGTCGGCTCGTATCGTGGGGGATGTTATCGGTAAGTATCATCCTCACGGTGATAATGCCGTTTATGATGCGCTTGTAAGAATGGCACAAGATTTCTCTATGCGAATGCCCCTTATCGATGGGCAAGGTAACTTTGGTTCGGTCGATGGTGACAATGCGGCAGCTATGCGATACACCGAAGCGCGCATGGCGAAGCTCACCGATGAGTTGTTGCTAGATATTGACAAAGATACCGTTGATTTTGTCCCCAACTACGACGGCAGTGTGAAAGAACCCGATGTTTTGCCCTCTCGTGTCCCCAATTTGCTTATCAATGGAAGTTCGGGTATTGCCGTAGGTATGGCTACCAATATCCCGCCCCATCGACTCGATGAGATTATCCAAGCCCATCTCCATAGACTCTACAATCCCCAATGTCCTATTGAAGATATTTTGGAGATTATCAAAGGTCCCGACTTTCCTACGGGGGGAATTATTTTTGGTAAAAAAGGGATTATGGATGCCTATACGACGGGAAGAGGACGTATCAAAGTACGAGCCAAAACCCATATCGAACAAAAGGGCAATAGGGATGTCATAGTCATTGATGAGCTTCCCTATCAAGTCAATAAAGCACGATTGATTGAAAACATTGCTATTTTGGTGCGTGAAAAACAGCTTGAAGGGATTTTTGAAGTACGAGACGAATCCGATAGAGATGGGATGCGTGTGGTGATAGAACTCAAACGTGACGCTATGAGCGATATAGTCCTCAATCACCTCTTCAAATCAACCCAAATGCAAGTAACGTTTGGGATTATTATGTTGGCTATTGTCAATAAAGAACCCAAAATCTTTACTATCCTAGAGCTTATCGATCTCTTTTTGAGACACCGCAAAACCGTTGTGATTCGTCGTACCCTTTTTGACCTCGAAAAGGCACGAGGAAGAGCGCATATTGTTGAGGGATTGCTAAAAGCTGTTGAGCATATCGACGAAGTCATTCGCATTATTCGTCAATCGGCGGATACTCCAACGGCTAGAGATGCTTTGATAGAGCGTTTTGAGCTAAGCCTCATACAAGCCAAAGAGATTTTGGAGATGCGTCTTAGAAGGCTTACGGGATTGGAGATTGAGGCTCTTGAAAATGAGCTTAAAGAGCTACAAGAAAAAATTTCCTATCTTGAATCCATCCTCAAAAGTGAAGAGGTACTAGGGGGTATCATTGCGGATGAACTCAAACTGGTGCAAGATACCTATACTGCTCCACGACTCACCCAAATAGAAGAGGATTATGATGATATAGATATAGAGGATCTTATCGTTAATGAACCGATGGTTGTCACCATTACCCATAGAGGCTATATCAAGCGTGTACCTGTCAAATCCTATGAAAAACAACGCCGTGGAGGCAAGGGCAAAACCGCACTCACTACCTACGAAGATGATTTTATTGAGCGTTTCTTTATCTCCAATACACACGATACGCTTATGTTTATCACCAATCTAGGGCAAGTCTATTGGCTCAAAGTCTATAAAATTCCAGAAGGGAGTCGTACTGCCAAAGGTAAAGCGGTCGTCAATCTTATCCAACTTCAAGAGGATGAGAAGATTATGGCTATTATCCCCACTACCGATTTTGCCGATAGTAAAGGGCTTGTGATGTTTACACGCAAGGGGATTGTTAAGCGAACCAATTTGAGCGAATACTCCAATATCCGAAACGTCGGAGTACGTGCTATCAATCTTGATGAAGATGATGAAGTGGTGGAGGCCAAAATTATCACTCCTCAAACCCAATGGCTCTTTGTTGTGACCAAAAAGGGATTGTGTATCCGATTTAAAGTCGAAGATGCCAGAGAGATTGGACGTGTGGCTCGTGGTGTTACGGCGATTAAATTCAAGCTTGATGAGGATTTTGTCACAGGAGCTATTAGTATCAACAATGAAGAGGATGAGATACTCATCGTAAGCGAAAAAGGGCTAGGTAAACGCACCAAGGTGAGCGAATACCGTGAGCAAAGTCGTGCGGGTAAAGGGGTAATTGCTATGAAGCTCACCCCCAAAACAGGCGATGTAGTGGGTGTCGTATTTGTCGAGGAGGATCAAGACCTTATGATACTTACAAGTATCGGCAAAATGATACGTGTCGATATGCAAACCATTCGCCAAGCAGGACGTAACACTTCAGGTGTCAAAGTCGTCACTACCGAAAAAGAGGATAAGGTTGTCTCTATCGCCAAATGCCCCAAAGAGGAAGAGATTGAACCCGAAGAGGAAGCCAATCTGCTCAATATATAACTAAAGCAACGACCTTGAAATCGTAGCCTCGGCTTTAGCCGAGTTTAAAGCATTCAATAGCTTCCAATGTGTTCGGCTAAAGCCGAACCTACGGTTTGGTGATTTTTGTAAAATATATCAATATATCTTGATATATTAAATATTATTATGGTATTGTTCGCAAGAGAATAGAGGGAGTAACAGATGGTAGTAGCAAGTTTGATTTTTTTAGCGACTCTTTTTTTGGTTATCTATCAGCCAAAAGGTTTGCAAATAGGTACAAGTGCGATTATTGGGGCGATTGTGGCTTTGGTGGTGGGAGTTGTGAGTTTGGAAGATGTACAAACCGTAACAAGCATCGTTTGGGATGCGACGTTGGCATTTGTTGGGATAATAATTTTATCAATGGTGCTTGATGAGATAGGTTTTTTTGAGTGGTGTGCGATTAAGATGGCGAAATTAAGTAGGGGTAATGGGCATTTGATGTTTGTCTATGCCTTGCTTTTGGGAAGCTTTGTGTCGGCTTTATTTGCCAATGATGGGGCTGCACTTATCCTCACCCCTATTTTGTTGGCAAAAATGAGAATATTGCAACTCAACTTCAAAACTATCATCGCTTTTTTACTTGCAGGGGGATTTATCAGCGACAGTGCATCGCTACCATTTGTATTTTCAAACCTCACCAATATCGTCACCGCCAACTATTTTAATATAGGATTTGCACACTATCTTTCCAATATGATAATCCCCTACATCGTAAGCACGATTGTTTCTATCATCGTTTTGTGGATAGTTTTGCGAAAAGAGATTCCAAAGCAAGTCGATGTAACACTGCTCAAAAATCCAAATGAAGTTCTCAAAAGTAAAACTCTTTTTCAATTTGCTTGGTTTTTTTTGGCTCTTTTGCTTGTGGGATATTTTGTAGGCGATAGCTACCAGTTGCCTGTTTCGCTTTTTGCACTGGGTGGGGGATTGTTGTTTTTGCTTATTGCAACTTTGGTCAAAACGGTTGAGCCAAAAAAGATTATCAAAACCGCCCCATGGCAAGTGGTATGGTTTAGTATCGGGTTGTATATCGTGGTGTATGGATTGAAAAATGCGGGACTTACCGATTATTTAGAGATAGTACTCAAAGATTTGGCAACGCAAGGTGATTTTTTGGCGGTTATTGGAACGGGTTTTATTGCGGCATTTTTGAGTGCTTTTATGAACAATATGCCAACGATTATGATTATGGATATTTCTCTGGCAAATATTGGCAATGAAGCGATGATATACGCCAATATTATAGGATGCAATCTAGGGCCCAAAATGACTCCATTTGGTAGTTTGGCTACGCTATTATGGCTTCATGTGTTGGCACAAAAAGGGGTTGTTATCACTTTTGGGCAATACAGTAAATTTGGACTTTTGGTGACACCGCCTGTGTTGTTTATTGTTTTACTTACATTAATATAGGGAGATTTTATGACAAAAAAAGTATTAGTATTGTGTACGGGCAATAGTTGCCGAAGCATCATCGCAGAAGCCCTCATCAATGCCCAACTCGATGGAGTGAAAGCCAAAAGCAGTGGAGTCAAAGCAAGCGGCAAAGTCAATCCAAACGCTCAAAAGTTGCTAGAAGAAAAAGGTATCTGGAGAGAGGAATACCACAGCAAAACGCTTGAAACGGTGATAGATGAGGCGTTTGATTTGGTCGTGACAGTGTGTGACCATGCCAATGAAACCTGCCCCATGTTTCCACGCCCAACGCCCAAAATCCATGTAGGCTTTGAAGACCCCGATGGCAAAGGTTTTGAAGCGTTTGAAGCTACCTACAAAGAGATAGAAACAGTTTTACTTCCAAAAATCAAAGCGTTTTTTTGGTAAGATAGTTTACAACTATTGCAATGAATAGGAGAAGAAGATCTGCTGTAATTAATTTATACTAGATTTTTTCATCCTAATCCTACAATTTTAAAGGTTGAAATTCTTGTAGAGAGGGGATTGTGATCATATTTTTAACTTTCTTAAGTTTTTCAACTCTTTTTCAAAAATTATGATTTTTTCCTGATTTTTACTTGAAATAGTTTTTGATTTTTGCTCATTTAATTGCAATATTTTATTATTCACTTCAATAAGCTCTTGCTGTTCTTTTTCGAGAAATGTTACTTGATTTTTAAATGCAAAAATTTTGTCTCTATTTTTTAAATACTCTGGGTATCTTTGAAGTTCTTGTTGACTATTCTCATCTTCTAATTTATCAATGTTATGTCTTGCCTTGCTTCTTGATTGAGGACTTTTAATTGTTATTCCATAGAGTTTATTCTTTTCTGTATTCAATTCCTTTATTTTCGTATCGAACTCTTTTTGTAGGCAAATCCGATGAAAAAATAAGCCAACTCTAAAAATATTTTGCTCTAATAAGAAAAACATTCCAAAAAGAGTAAAAAATATGAAAATGAATAAAAAAGAAGAGTTGCTACAAGAGTTAAAACGAATCCTCCCACCCAACTCCCCAATAAAACCTCGTAAATACGGGCTT
>DYMA01000133.1 GCA_020721815.1 Sulfurovum sp.
CTGGGGGCTTTAAGTGCTTTAAGCTATCTTTAATTTGGGAAGATTCGCTTCAAACTCAGGCTAAAGCCGAGGCTACGGATTCAAGGTCGTTCGTGTTGTGATTTACTACAATAGCAGGTCGTTTTTTGCTTATCTCACTGCCTACTTGCGGATAGAATTTGATCAGCCAAATCTCTCCTTGGTTAATATTCATAGAGTTCATCATCGTCGCTATGGACTATCTCATCAAGATACTCTTGGTCATTAAGAGCCTTGGAGACTCCTGCACTCCATCGCTCTAGCTCTTTTTGGCGTAGATAGTTGGCAATGGCTTCGTTGTAGATAGTCGAAAGTGATACCCCAAACTCCTCTTTGAGTTCATTGACTTGCTCTTTGAGTGAGGAGGAGATATTAAAGGTGACCTTTTCGATTGAGTCTTGACCATACAAATGAACCATATACTACTCCTTATCTTTTTGCCTTATTATGGCATAGTTTTTGCGATGCGTGAATAAGAAAAAATTCCAATTTTGCAGGATGCACCCACCCTACAAATACCTCTAAGCTATACATAGCTCTTTTTTGAGAGCCTCAAGGCTCGTCAAATCATCTTTGTCTAGTGGTGTACTCATGGCTTCTTGGTCTTCTTGGGATGCAATCACATACTCTACTCCATCAATCACCTGAATCATATCTCCCATATCATCCCTATAGGTGAAGTCACTGTTTTTGTGATGAGATACGAAATATTTTAGGTATTGGATAGATTGTGTAAGCAAATCGTCACTTATATGCAACTCTATCGTTCTCATAGGCTACTCCTTTGGTGTGGTATAACGGTAACAGTAATACTTTTTTATTTTTTAAAAGGATATTAAAAAGGTTGTTTGCAAATCCATTTATTTTAGAGTGTTGCAAATGCAATGAAATTTTGGATTGCTTATAAAGCTTTAGCCATTGGGGTGAGTCTATTGGCTAAAAACATCTTCATGATAGAACTCCCAATCTTTTTGCTTCCTTATCAAGCTTTTCTATTATCCATATAGGCAAATCAACATTGACTCGTTTTTGTTCAAGATTTGCTCGTGTGGCTTTTGTGAGGTCTAAATGTTCAAATATATCTTCACCCTCATCAAATTTTTTATCAAACGCTTCAGTAGTTATCATAAGTTCTCTTCTCATTGCTCAATTTTTTGCAATACAAATAGTATGAAAGTTTCAAACCATTCTATCTAATTTTTTTTGAAAAAAATCTCGTATTTTCTCCTTAGATAACCTCTCTTTTGGTTCGAGGTAATCGATGTTGTCGTCTTCTATGTCATCAATATAAAGGAGTGCTACGGCGAAAAGTTTGAAGCTAATGCCCTCTAAAATATTTTGACTCTGTTCAAACATCGCTCTAAGGCTCATCCCCTCTTTGACTAAACAATATAAATCAAAATAGTCACGATATTTAGCTCTCAAAAATATCACATTGACTTTCATAGCCCCGATTGATTCCAAAGATGAGAGATTAAATCTTGCTACTTTTGGAGGCTTCAAAAACTCCCACTTGGCATTAAAAAAGGTCACTTTCACGCCATCCAAAAGCAAATCTATCTGTTCATTACTTTGGCTTAGTATCTCTTTATTCTCAAAGCCTTGGATATAGTCAAAAATCTCTTTTTTATCAAAACTATCAGCGTAAGTAAAAAAGTCCAAATCTTCACTTTTTCTGTGGCACAAATACATAGCCAAAGCTGAACCGCCGACAAGTACATACTTATCTAGGAACTGACACGATTCAATCATTTTGAGAAGGAGGATTTGTGTCTTAGGAAGCAAACATTTTAAGTTTCTCAAATCGTGCATTTTTGACCTCCTTGAAGTAGCTACTCTCAACATCCATTTTGAAAAATAATCTTGCTATCATGAGGTTGAGTTTGATAAATCTCTTGTCATCTTTGAGTCTCTCTTTCCACACACCTTTGATATACTCTCTCTCATACAGCCTAAAAGCTACCACCAAATCATCAAAATCCCCATATTTCATAAGATACTCCAAAAAGAGTTTATCTCCAGCCTCTTCATAGCTCAACTCTTTGGAGTAAGACCAAAAAATCCCTTTGGCTTTTAATTTATCAAAAAGTTCTTGTTTTGTCATCACAGATTTCCTTTGTCTCTAAAAAAACTCCTCTTTATCACCCCAAAGAGCCGCATTGCGTAGGGGCGTACCCTTGTGGTCGCCCAATGGATGGAAATAATCCCTCAACACGAGGGCAACCACAAGGGATTGCCCCTACACAGAGTTTAAGAAGATTTTTGTCTTTTTTGAAAAGTTTTTTGAAACTTTTTGTGAATATTGAGGTGGTTTTAATGAGCACTTTTTAATTCACCAAGAAAATTATTTGCATCTTGAAGCTCTATTTTGCCTTGTTTGAAATGTTCGATTTGGCTCAAACCTTGCTTGATTTCATCCGCTATTTTGTGTTCTTTTTTGTAAATGGCTCTTTTTAGCATCTTTTTGAGTTCATGTTGCAAATCTATGCCACTTTTTACAATATCATTGTAAAACCTATCATCCACACTTAACTCAATCGTTTGCATAAAAATCTCCTCTGTTTGATTTGATGAATTATACCCAAAACGGTAAATTTTATAAAGCTTTAACAATCAATAATGTTTAAGATAGCTTCACTTTGTGCCTCTATGAAAAAAATTTTCAAGGGGCTACGCCCCAAAGCTCAAAAACCAAATCATATTCTACCCCAAAAGTCAAGACCCTTTGACAAGCTGGACACGAACGGTTTTACGCTATCCGTTCACCCTAAGCTCTGAGCTTGTCGAAGAGTCGAAGGGTTTATTATTTCACACTCTTAGGAGAGGCGGAATGAGAAGGGGAACGAGAAAAATTTTAGTATTAAAACGTAACCAAATTGTTTTATAATGTGTTGATAAAATTTTTTGGGGTGTTGAGATATGAAAAAACTTTACATTATTCGTCATGCAAAATCGAGTTGGAAGGATCTTGCTCTTAGTGATTTTGATCGTCCGCTCAATAGGCGTGGGAAAAGTAATGCACTGTTTATGGGAGAGCTTTTGGCTCAAAAAGGCATCAAGCCCGATATTATCGTCTCTTCACCTGCCAAAAGAGCTTTTGAAACCTCAAACACTATTGCCAAAGCATTGGACTACTCTATCCAAAGAATTGTCTATAAAATGGAGATTTATGAAGCCTCTGTGAGTGCATTGTTTGATATTATCGCTTCGGTGGACAATCAAGACCAATCGCTCTTTTTAATCGGACACAATCCCTCGCTTAACCTACTGCTTGAACGATTAGTGCCTAGTAACACCATCGAAAACATTGTAACGGCGGGTATTGTCGAGCTTGAACTTAATATCTCAAAATGGAGAGATATTTCGCCTCGCACCACCCATCTAGTCTCTTTTGAGTATCCCAAAAAACATTTGGAGATCTATACGCAAGTGGCTTAGACTCCTTGCGTGGTGTCAAAGACTCGGATATGGAGTCTATCGCTGTATCGAAATCCATGATCAATACAAAACTCAAAAACCGCCTTGTCGTTTTGCTCCAATACCTCACGATTTTCGCCAATAGGCATGATGTAAATCTCTCTATCGGTGTAGCTGCTTGTAATCTCTTGGATTTCATCCATGGCGCTACCTTGAATCAATGCTTTGTCAATAGTAAATTTAAAAAAACTCTCATGCGATGAAGCGATAATATTGGCAATGGCTTCGAGTTTGATACGTTTGTGTTTGGGCTCGTCGCTATTGGAGAGCTTGATAGAGAGTGCAAAGATACACTGGCGGTACTTTGGGTATTTGTCAAAGTCTATCATAATAGTAGCGTTGGTTTCAAACGTGACCGCAATGCCTCTATCCACTAAAAACGAAACAATGCGATAGAAGTTGATATTTTGATAATAGAGCAACGGCTCACCGCCTGTAATAACCACGTGAGGATCATACCCAATAGCCCCAAATTGCAACGCAAGATGGTCGATAGTGGATTGTGCATTATCAACCTTTTGCCATTGGTGCATAAAGCCACGATCAACCGCAAAATAGGTGTCGCACCCGAGTTTATTCTCTCCATTGACTCGATACTTTGCACCAAAACCTGCACACGAGAGGTTACAAGCCCCTGTACGAATGAAATAAGAGGGTACTCCTGCGTATTTTCCTTCTCCTTGAATAGAGAAAAACTCTTCAACTATATAAAACATCATCCCCCCGTTTGATAAAAAGCTCGTGAAGAGGATTGCGTCGTATCGCTACTTTGGCTCTCACTCCATCGATTCTCTTTAGGTTTATCTTTTAAAATGGTAGCCAACACCGCTGCCGCTCCCTCAATATCCCCGCTTTTGACGTATTGTGCTATACTTAATGCCTCATCAAAGTAGAGGCAAGGGATCAAAAATCCTTCAGCACTGAGTCGAATACGGTTGCAACTTTCACAAAAGTCATGCTTGTGGGGATCAATAAGTCCAAATCGTGTACCATCATTGAGACGATAGGCAAAGGATGGAGAACTACCGCTTCGCCCAATTTTGTGGATTTCGTATTTGCTTTTGATAACTTCCAAAATTTCACGCCCGTGCATTCCTTTTATTTGGCTTGAAGCGTGGTCGTTTTCCATGTATTCAATAAAACGTGCCTCGACTCCTTTGTCACGAGAGTACTCCAAAATATCAATAATTTCATGGTCGTTTATGCCTTTGAGGGGTACCATATTGATTTTGATTGCCAATCCTACCTCCAAAGCCCTATCAATGCCTTTAAGCACCGCATCCAAGACATCTTTTTGGGCGATACGGTGAGCGGTTTGGGGATTGAGCGAATCGAGTGAGATATTGATGCGTTTAAGCCCCGCCTCTTTGAGCTGCAAAGCGCATTGTGGGAGCAAAAATCCATTGGTCGTCAAGGCTAAATCGACGCTGTTGTTGTAGTTGTAAATCATGGCGATAAATTTATCCAAATCCTCACGAAGCAGCGGTTCGCCACCTGTGATGCGTATCTTCTTGATGCCACCATCAATGGCTACTTTGATAAACAAAAAAAGCTCTTCAAAGCTCAACAAATTCTCTTTTGGAACCCATGAAAAGGGCTTTTGGGGCATACAGTATTGACAACGAAAATTGCATCGTTCCGTCACAGAGACCCTTAGGTAGTCCACCACACGTCCGTGTCCATCTATTAACATTTACTTATCCATTTAGGTTTTTTCATAGAGTATCCAAAAGTATATAAAGGGTAGATAATGCTAGGCTTTTTTCCCCATTCTCATTGAGGAGGATGGGAGCCAAGTGAGGTTGATGCCGTTGCATTTTAAAATAACTGGAGTTCTATTGCTTTTTGATGAGCGTCAATCCCACACTGCCCCATGCCGTTATGCCGCCACGATACCATTTGATTTTGCGAGGCGGATAGCCCACCTTTAAGAGCGTCTCAATGGCTCTAGGAGAGTGGGTACACCATGAACCGTTGCAAAAAAGTACGATCTCTTTGGCGTTGGCAAAATCAAATGTACCCTCTTTGATAACAACACCCAATGTTTGATAGGCCCTATGGTACTCCTCTTTGAAATCTTCATCTATCGTAAGCTCATCAAAGGGGATATTGATAGCACTAGGAATGGTAGAGTGATTGAACCAATTGGCAGGGCGTGAATCGACCAAAAGATAGTTTTGGGGTGCTTTGGAAGATTTGTGCAAGATAAACTCCAACACTTCCAACTCTCCAAAAGTTTCAATCTCTTTGTGAAGTTTAAAGGGTTGTATCACCCCTTGTGTGGTCACAAAGCTCTTTTTGCAGGATTTGGAAAGGGTATCATGAGCAAAATCTCCTCCCCATAGGCTCTCTTCGTTCATGGCTAGATTGGGGCATTTTGGATCAATTTCACGCTCGATTGTGACGGTTTGATTGCCCTCTTTTACTTTGACTCCCACTAAAGGAAGTTTGGTAGTATCTACGCCAAAAAGCGATGAGACAAAGAGCAACGCAATGAGAGCTTTGGGCATACTGTAATCCTTTGTTGGTGTTGGGAAACTATACAGGCAACACTCGAATATTCTCATCAAGTTTTTGTTTGAGTGTATTTTCGATAGCATAAAGCGTTCCTGTAGAACCCGTAGCACAACTTGAACACGCTCCAAGGTAGCGAATGTAGATATCGAAATAAGGCATATTCTCTTTGATGTCGATAATCTCCATATCGCCTCCATCCATGACAAGCATAGGGCGAATGTATTCATCAATAATGCCATCAACGGCTTTGATGCGTTGTACAATTGTCATCTTGTCAAAAGTAGCCTTGCCCATAAGTGAAGCGTTAGCGGCATCTTCGAGTCGCTCATGATCCATTTTGTCACGCGTTTGAGCCAAAATATCTACCAAATAGACGCTTCGTTCTTCATGTCCGCCTGGACGTACGCAGGATTTGCAATAGCTTCCTGCTTTGGTTGTCTTAACCAATGTTTCGATATCGCTTATATTGTGTTCACGAATGGCATCAACAATCTCTTTGCGTGTCATTCTAGCGCATT
>DYMA01000134.1 GCA_020721815.1 Sulfurovum sp.
TAGAGGTTTTTTACTTTAATTTTGGCTTAGGTGATGGGGTGAGTGGTTACAAGTTACTATTCATCGGAAATCCTTTTAAAATTTGGTTTATGGTTTGTCTATATGCTTTTTAAGTTCATCGATGGAGATATTTAGCTCTTTGGCTACCTCTTCGATAGAGAGTTTAAACTTGGTTATCATTTTAATAGCACTGCTAATTATCCCCTGTGAAATCCCCTGTGAAACCCACTTATCTTTATTTCTCTCAATTGCTATTTGATAACTTGGCAACTCTTCGAGTTTCATATCTCGTTCATCACGACCCTTAAAATCACACAATATAGCCAACACCAAAGCATCGGGGCTATCCATGGTGAGAAACTTTTCACAATCTATGGTGTGCATATCAATGATAGTATAACGAAATTTTAGATTATCTTCAACTATGCTGCTTTTTGTAGCCTCGGCTTTAGCCGAGTTTGAAGCATTCAAGCCTCTAAATGTTCGGCTAAAGCCGAACCTACGATAAACTTATCTTTGGTTGTTATGTCTTTTTTCATGGGGTGTTATAGACTATTTAGGGCTTGTTGATACTCGTGGGGGTGGTTGAGGTTCATAAACTTTTCGTCTTTTTCAAACTCTACGAAGAGTGTATCGACGCTTTGGAGTAAAGCATTGAGTTTGTGGTTGTCGTGATTTAAAAACTCTTTGGCTTTGGGTAAAAGAGTGCGTCGATAGATACCGCATAGGGGTTGCGTGCCACTAGGAGAACGGGCGATAATGGCATCGTGGTGACCTTTTGATTCAAAAAGCTTAAGGATAATCTCATTGTCCACAAAAGGTGCATCAACCGAAAGAACAAAGATTTCATGCACCTTAAGTTGCTCAAAAACAGAGACGATACCTACTAGTGGAGAGCTTTGGGGGTAGCTATCGAGTATCAGCGGTGCGTCGAAGCCAAATTTATGCGTTTTGGCACTCAAATAAACACGTCCAAACCAAGGCGTAAGCTTGTGAAACAAAAAAGCACTCAGCGTCTCAAATCCTCCAAAAGGGAGCAGAGATTTATCCTCTCCCATGCGTGAACTTTTGCCTCCTGCGAAGATAACAGCAACAGCATCTTGATTGATCAAAGATTTACTCCTTTTGGGGCATTGTAATGGCTAATTTTATACTTTATTATTAAACAACTTGATATAACAAGAAGAATGTGGTATGATTATTTCAAAAAAAATAGGAGGATTTAGTGCAGAATTTGATTCGATGGGGTTTGATGATGGTTGCAATGGTGTTTTTGATGGGTTGTGGAAGTGAGGCGGATGGAGCATATAATGATAATACCGACGATACGAAGCCTACCAATAGTATGGCATTTACTCTTAGTGAGTTGCAAGACAAACAGTTCTATATGACCAAAGGTGAAACCACTACGCTCATTATCTTCCATACTTCACAATACCTCATACGCTCTCTTAGTGGATTGGATTTGCAATCGGGTGCATACACTATCAACAGTGACGGTTCTTTGGCAATGGGCTTAAACATCTACACTCGAACCTCCATCAACGGTAGCCAAAATTGGAATGTAAGCGAGAGCTTTGATCAAAATGGAGACGGCGTGAGTGACCGTGTAACGCCAACCCAATGGTATCAAGGGACCCAAGGAGCTCAATACGCATTGGCGTTTAGCATCACAGAGCTAACAGGAAAGTCTTTGCGTAGTACAACCAATGGAATCACTACCGTTTTATCTTTTACATCAACGAGTTATGTGCGTACTCTCTACAACACTCAAGGGGTCGTAGGCTCAACAAGCAACACCTACAATATCAACACCAACGGCCCTATTGATTTGGGACAAACCAATATGATTCGTATCGCCAAAGAGGGTACCGTATGGACGCTCAAAGAGTACAAAGACAACGAAGATACCAATGCAACGGCAGGGGCGATTGATTGGTATCTTGATACGTTGGCGTTGAGTGTTAATGAGCTTAAGGGCAAAACGTTTTACACGCTTGATGAAGCTCAACAACAACTCTCCTTCAATGAAACCTCTATTATGGGTAAAAATTATACACTTGATGGCACGCAGCCCTCAGGAGGTACCTACATTATCCCTTATATTATTAGCGCACAAGGCTCTATTGTCACGGAGAGTATCACCTATTCTCGTATCAATAGTACCGATACCTATTGGAGTATGAAAGTCTCAAAAGATACCAACAATGATGGCACAACCGACGATACCCAAACGCAATTGTGGTATTTTCAAAAACCAATAAGCCGCTAATGTAATCCTAGCCGTTTTGATTGTATTTGTCTTTGATAAACTCTTGTGTGCGTTTATCTTGTGGATGGGTAAAAATCTCGTGGCTGGTATTGTACTCAATCAAATCACCTTTGTGAAAAAACGCAACACGGTCGGCGATACGCTTGGCTTGTTGGAGATTGTGCGTGACCATAATAATCGTATAGCTCTTTTTTAGCTCCACAATAGCCTCTTCGATGTGCTGAGTTGAGATAGGGTCAAGTGCGGAGGTAGGCTCATCCATGAGCAAAATATCGGGTTTGAGTGCAATGGCACGGGCGATACAGAGGCGTTGTTGCTCCCCTCCCGAGAGAGAAGTCCCCATCTCTTTAAGCTTCTCTTTGACATCTTCCCAAAGCGATACTCTCCTAAGCGACTCCTCTACCAATTTGTCACACATCAAGCCCCGTTTGACTCTACCGTGAATTTTGGGAGCGTGGGCGATATTGTCGTAGATGCTTTTGGGAAAGGGGTTGGGTTTTTGAAACACCATCCCGATTTTGGTACGCACCGCTACTTCGCTTACATCTTTGTCGTAGATATTTTTGCCATCGACGACAATCTCACCCCGCACTTTGCATCCGTTGATGAGTTCATTCATACGATTAAAACAACGCAACAAAGAGGATTTCCCGCATCCCGAAGCACCAATGAGTGCTGTGACTTGATGGGCATAGATATCCATATCGATACTGTAGAGGATCTGCTTAGCCCCTTCATCGTACCACAAATTGAGGTCTCTAACGGAAGCTTTGATGCGATTATTCATAGTTGTATCTTTTTGAAAATCGTGAACGTATCATAATGGCTATCATATTGAGTATCACCATTACGCCTAGCAGTATCAAAATAGCCGCAGAGGTTCGCTCGATATAAGCCCCTTGCGGCATGCTCGCCCATGTGTAAATCTGAGCCGACATAACCGTCGTCGCATCTGTCACAAGGCTAGGAGAATCGGGGATAAAAGTAATCATTCCTATAAGTAGCAGCGGTGAGGTCTCTCCAATAGCGTGCGCTAGTGAGATAATCGAACCCGTCATAATCCCAGGCATGGCAAGCGGCAAGACATTACCCCAAACCATTTGAAATTTATTGAGTCCCAATGCAAATCCCGCCTCACGAATGGCGTTGGGGACACTTCTAAGGGCTGTTCGGGTACTTACAATAATAATCGGGAGCGTCATAAGTCCCAATGTCAATCCCCCTACCAAAGCCGAAGAGCGCGGCACACCAATGACATTGATAAAAACCGCCAATCCCAATAGTCCAAACAAGATAGGCGGTACGGAAGCTAGGTTGTTGATATTGATTTCGATAATTTGCGTCACACGAGAATCCTGCGCAAACTCCTCAAGATAGATAGCCGTCATAACTCCAATAGGGAAACTCACCATCATCGTGACAAAGACCGTCATAACCGTACCTTTGATAGCCGAGAGAAACCCTGCGTATTCGGGCATTTTGGAATCCCCTTGCGTAAAAAATATGATATTAAAACGCAAATCTATCTTGTTTTGAGCTTTGAGTTTGTCAATAATTGCCCTATCTTTGCTCGTAAGCTTATTGCTTTTGCCTTTGATGTATTGATCCACCTCATCATCGGCCAATATCCACATCTCCTCACGGGTATTGAGCAAAGTGGGGGTCTCTTTGACCATTTGAGGCAAATTGCGTACCCATGCACGACTTACAAGTTTGCGATGGTCTCTTTGGATAGCGACTCGTGGATTGGTAGTAACGGCATATTGGGTAATATCAACGGGTACTTGAATATAGGTTTGATTAAAGGCACTGACTCCTCTGTAGAGAACATTGGAGACAAAGATAAACAAAAACGAAAGAGCAAAAAAGATAGTCAAGATACTCAGCCACTTAAAGAGATAGGATTTTACCGATCGACTTTTGAGCTGCCTAATCTCAAAAGGATGTTTGGTGGGCAATCTGCGGCGACGTTTTTTCATGTTTGTTCCTATAGATTACTGTATTGGTAGCGTTTTTGGAAACGCCGTATAAAAAATATTGAAACGGTGTTGAGCATCAAGGTAAACACAAAGAGTGCAAAACCCAGTGCAAAAGCCGAAAGTGTCTCATCGGAGGTAACATCGTGGTCGCCGCTAAAAGCATCTACAATTGTGACCGTAATGGTTGCCATATCTTCAAGCGGATTGAGACTCATATTGGGTCGCATCCCCGCCGCCATCAAAACAATCATCGTCTCTCCCAATGCCCGTGAAACACCCAAAAGCACCGCAGCAATAATACCGTGTGAAGCAGCAGGAAGCACCACAAAGCGAATCATCTCCGCTTGGGTAAGCCCCAAAGAGAGTGCTGTGTTTCGGTAGTGATTGGGAACAGCACCAATAACATCATCGCTAAGAGAAGTAATAATGGGGATAATCATAATACCCATCACCACGCCCGAAGAGAGTGCGTTGCTATGCGAGGCCTCTATGCCCAAAGTGTTGGAAAAAGCCACGACAACAGGTGCGATAGTCACCGCAGCAAAAAAGCCGTAAACCACCGTGGGAATACCTGAGAGTATCTCAAGAGTAGGCTTGTATATTTCACGCTTTCTAGCGGTGGCAAATTCACTCAAATAGATAGCCGACATGACACCAATAGGTACGGCTACTATCATAGCAATCAATGCTACCACCATAGTACCCAAAAAGAGCGGTACAGCCCCAAACTTCGCCCCGTTTAGCGCATCAGCACTCCACTGTGTACCCGTAAAAAAATACCACATACTGTGCGTATCAAAAAACTTTGAAGTATAAAAAAGAATCGATTGTTCCAAAATCGAGAGTACCGCAATAGACAAAACCGCCGAGAGAATCAACATATACTCAATGCTTTTTTCGATTTTGCTGCGATTGTCGATACGGTCTTTTTTCCAGTAATAGACCAATACCGCAAAGATAATTACAATCATTACAATGTTTACGGTATCCATTAAAGATCCTCCATGGTAAGGACTTGTCGGGTTTGGAGTCGCTCTTGCATTGTTTTGAGTTCTTCATCCACAAGAGGCACAAGTCCCATATCGCTCAACAATCCATCTTGCGAAAGAATATACTCACTCACAAACAACTTTGCAAATTTTTTCAACCCTGTAGTTGTGTCAAATTTATCCATATCAAGATAGAAGTAGAGTTTGCGTACTATTGGGTAGTGTTCCAAAGCAATGGTTTGGGCGTTGGGTTCAACATCATCAAGTGGAATGCCTTGAATTTTGTCTTCGTTTTCTACCAAAAAATTAAATCCAAACACCCCCAAAGCGTGAAAGTCATTTTGCAGCTTTTGGACAATAATGTTGTCGTTTTCGCCCGAGGGGATGTAGCTGTTGTCGTTGCGTACGGTGCAGTGGTTGAGATTGGGATAGAGATTGTTTTTGGTACAAAAAGGGTGCAAAACAATCTCCTCTATCATCTCGCGTGTTCCGCTACTCGTGGGAGGACCGTAGAGTACAATCTTGCGATTTTTGAGCGAACTGTTTATATCGCTCCAATTGTAGTAGGGATTGGGAATGAGTTGATTGCCTTTGGGTACTTTTGCTAGTAAAGCTAGGGCTAACTGCTCTTTGGTAATAGCAAAAGGGGTGTTGAATTTGCTTTGAGCAATCACAATACCATCGTAACCTATCCTAATCTCCACAATATTTTTGACTCCTTGATGGTGGCACTCCGCAAGTTCGCTTGGTTTCATTCGACGACTTGCGTTGGCAATATCGGGGGCGTTAAGTCTATCTTTTTGACACAAGAGCTTAATACCGCTACCTGAACCTATCGCCTCTACCAAAGGAGTTTTTTTGTGCGTCAAAGCTGCAAACTCCTCGGCTACGGTCGTAGAAAAGGGGTAGATAGTCGATGAACCCATAATCTGTATTCTCTCTCTGGATTGTAAAAATGCGGTAAAAATAATAAAAAAAATAGTTATAGTGTGTATGAGATGCATGGAAAGATAACTCCAATGTCTTGTATGGGTGCGGATTATAGGATTTTGAGGTTACATTATGATTACTTAATGGTTTATTAATCAATCAATAGAATATAACATTAAATATACATATCAATAAAAAAGTGTATAATCTTTCATCCAATTACCAAAAGGGAGAGACTCTTTCGCATGAAGTTTATTAAAATCTTGTAACCACTCACCCCATCACCTAAGCCAAAATTAAAGTAAAAAACC
>DYMA01000005.1:0-1618 GCA_020721815.1 Sulfurovum sp.
GTTGAATCCCTGGCCAACCGCCACCCTCTTTGGCAACATCGACATCAAGTCCCTCGGCTTTGAAAAACCCTTTTTCTTTGGCAATCACCAAAGGTGCGCAATCGGTGAGTGCAATAAATCCAATTTTGAGCTTTGTTTTTTCGGGAGTCGATAGCAACGCCGAAGTGACCAATGAGAGTCCAAAACCAATTTTTAAAACCTTTTTTAACATCTTATCTCCTTAAATTTACATTAATTTTGTTGTTGATGGAATTGTATCACACTTTATATTACTATTTAATCGCACTATTGCCTATTTTTTAATCAATAGATAGCTTAAAATTACATTAACATCAGTGTACAATACTTCATCTCTTTTCAATAGAGGCTCTTGTAGGTGCGATCATATCGCACATTTTGTGTGACACGGTCACACCTACTCTATTGAGATATAAAAGGAAAAAATAAAATGATTCGTTCAGTCTGTGGATATTGCGGTGTAGGGTGTGGATTGGAGTATGAGCCTCATAAACTCATCGGCGATATAGCCTACCCTACCAACGAGGGGAAACTCTGCTCCAAAGGAATTAGTGAACTTATAAGCATCCAAACCCCTACCCGTCTGCTTCGCCCTCACATTCGTAAGAGTATTGATCAACCCCTAAGCGTGAGTTCATGGGAGGAGGCTATTGCTACCATTGCCAACACCATCAAAGCTACTCCCAAAGAGAAGATAGGCTTCTATCTATCGGGGCAAATGCTCACCGAGGATTACTACATCGCCAACAAACTTGCCAAGGGCTTTTTGGGGACAAACAACATCGACACCAATAGTCGTACCTGTATGGCAAGTGCGGTCGTAGCCTACAAAAAATCTTTGGGAGCCGATTTTGTACCTGTGCGTATGGAGGATATATTTAAAAGCAATCTGTTGATTTTGGTAGGCGCTAATACCGCAGAAGCCCATGTGGTCTTTCACAATCACATCAAAAAAGCCAAAAAAGAGGGACTCAAAGTCGTAGTCATTGACCCACGCTTGACCGATACGGCAAAAATCGCCGATATCTATCTGCCCATCAAAGCAGGAGGCGATATTGATTTTTTTAATCTCCTCTCCCAACGCATTATCGATGAAAAGCTCTACGATGAGGATTTTGTGCGTACAAAACTTGAAAACTTTGAGAGTTTTGTCAATAAATTCAAACGTATCCCCACCACAAAGATGCTTAAACGTACGGGATTAAGCTCGGAAGAGTTTGAAGCTTTTTGGCAACTCTACAAAAGCAGTCCCAATATCATTACGGCGTGGACAATGGGGCTTAATCAATCCTCCCAAGGGGTCGATAAAAATTTGGCTCTTATCAATACCCATCTGCTTACGGGCAAAATCTTCAAAGAGGGCAATGGTCCTCTCTCGCTCACAGGACAACCCAACGCCATGGGAGGACGAGAGGTGGGCGGACTTTCAACCATGTTGGCAGTGCATTTGGGATTTGATGAGGCAAGTATTGCCAAAGTAAGCCAGTTTTGGAAAACCGATACCATCAATAATCAAGCAGGACTCACCGCCACCCAAATGCTTCATGCCAATTTGGATGTGTTAATTATTTGCCATACCGACCCCATCTACCATCTGCCC
>DYMA01000005.1:1718-34869 GCA_020721815.1 Sulfurovum sp.
CCCCATCTACCATCTGCCCAATCGCCACAAAAACGAAGCGTTGCTACGAAAAATTCCTCTTGTTGTCGAAATCAACGCCTACGAAAACTCTGAGAGTGCCGCTTTTGCCCATATTCGTCTCCCAGCTGCTCCGTGGGGCGAGAAGGAGGGGACGCAAACCAATCTTGATAGAACCATTACCAAACAAGAAAAACTCACTCGAACCTCCATTGATTGCAAAAGCGATTGGCAAATCTTTCAACTCCTCGCCCAAGCGTTGGGATACAAAGAGGCGTTTGATTTTGATAGCCCCCAAGCGATATTTGATGAATACAAAGAGATGACACGCCTCAATGGCTACATGGATATCTATAAAACTTCCTATGCAGAGTTGGTCAAGAAGCCTTTTGTGTGGGGTGAAGAGATTAGGGACTTTTTAATCCCCAACCAAAAAGGGGTGTTGCATTTTGTCCAAAACAAGCTTCTAAGCGAAAAACCCAATTTGGAGTACCCTTTTGTTTTGCTCACGGGGCGTACACGTGATCAGTGGCATAGCGGTACAAAAACCAACTTGCCTACTACCTTGCTCAAATACAAAGCACTCAATTTTTGCGAGATACACCCCCACGATGCTAAGGAATTGGGGATAAACGAGGGAGATAGCATTGAGGTGATTTCCCGTAGAGGCAAGGTGCAAACCAAAGCTCTCATTACCCCTACCATTCGAGAAAAAACGCTCTTTATTCCCATTAGCAACCGTGAGATTAACTATCTAACCAGCGACCTACTGGATAAAGAGTCGCTTCAGCCCGACTACAACCACTCCGCTGTAAAGGTGAAAAAACTATGAAAAACGCTACCTTGCCCATACTGCTCAAAAACCAAAAAATTCTTCTTATTGGAGGTGGCAAAGTGGCTTTGCAAAAGGCTCAAGTGCTTAGTCATAATGAAATCGATTTTACGATTATCGCCAAAGAACTCAACGATGAGATACTCTTTACCACGAGTAAAATAGTTCGCAAACCCTTTAAGCTCAAAGATATTGGTTCTTTTTACATCATTATTGATGCTACGGGTGATCCAAAAGTAGCCAAAAAGCTTGTGAAATACAAAAAGAAGTATCCTATTTTGCTCAATGTTGTCGATAAGCCTAGCTTGTGCGATTTTTATTTCATGGCACTTACCCCTAACCTCCCCTTGCAAATCGCCGTCTCTTCCAATGGAGCCTCTCCAACAGCAGCGAAGTTTTTTAGAGACGAGTGCCAAAAGCTTATCCCCAAAGATATAACCGCCTATCTCCAAGCCAAGCAACAAGAGCGTGATAGCGGTATCATTGATGTGCCTCAAACCCAAAAAGAGCTTGTAAGACAACAATCCAAGGTCTTTTTGGTAGGGTGTGGATTGGGCGATGTTGAACTGCTCACGATTAGGGCTTATAGGATTATTCAAAGCGTTGATGTGGTGCTTTATGACCATCTTATATCCGATGAGATTATGGCGATTGTACCCAAGGAGACACTTAAACTATCCGTAGGCAAACAAAAAGGGTTTCATAGCAAAAGCCAAGAGGAGATAAACGCCCTCATTCTCCACTACGTCCATCAAGGCAAAAGTGTCGCACGACTCAAAAGCGGTGATCCCTTTGTATTTGGACGAGGGGCAGAGGAGCTAAGCGATCTCATCCATGCCAACATTGAAACCGAGGTGATTGCAGGAATAAGCTCCTCTATTAGTGGGTGTGCAAGTGCAGGTATTCCCGTGACGGCTCGTGGTTACGCTACAGGTTTTAGCGTGGTATCGGCTCACCTCAAAGGCAATGCACTCAATCTTGACTGGCTAGAACTGCTTCATAAGCCCAATCATACGGTAGTGGTGCTTATGGGGTTGAGTCGGGCAAAAGAGATTGTAGCAGAGTCCAAACGTTTAGGGATTGCCCAAGATAAGCTTTGTGCCATTGTCTCCAACGCCTCACGCCCCAATCAAAAAGTGGTAACCTCTTCACTGTCCAATCTCGAACATTGTGCCAAAGATATAGAGTCTCCCGCAATTTTGGTCTTTGGAGATGTGGTGAAGTTTCACACGCTGTTTAAACAATAAAAAGGAATACAAATGCAAATACTACAACAAGCAAAAGAGGCACGCAACGCCAAGCACAATAAAATCGAAGCTATTAAGAGACTCAAAACACCCCTTAGTGTTTACAACCAGCTCCAAACCATCTGCCAAAACGGATTGGAAAATGTAAGCGACGAAGATAGCGATTATTTTCTCAAATGTTTTGGACTCTTTGTCAAAGAAGATGGGCGTTTTATGTTGCGTATTCGCATACCCGCAGGACAACTTAGCCCCGTTCAAGCCCTCAAACTCGGTGAGGTATCGCAACAATACGGAGAGGATTACATCGATATTACCACGCGCCAACAGTTAGAATTTAGGTTTTTAAAGCTTCACGATTTGCCCACGGTTTTACGAGAGCTTGATGCGGTAGGAATTAGCACGTTTCAAACAGGTGTCGATAACTTTCGCAATATCGTCACAAGCTCTTTTGATGGATTGGGCAAAAGTTCCCTCATACAAACCAAACCCCTTATTGATGCACTTCAAAGTATTTTTTTAAAGCAAGAGGAGTGGATAGGCACTTTACCTCGCAAGTTTAATACCGCTATTTTGGGAAATCGTATCAATGATTGCAATATTTACGGACACGATTGTGCTTTTGTATTGGCAAAAAAGAGCGACGAGGTGGGCTTTAATCTCTATTTGGGCGGTCGTGTAGGCATTCAAGCTCGTGATAGTGGACTTTTCGTGAAGCAAGAACAAGTAGTGCCAACCTTTCATGCCATTATTAATCTCTTCAAAGAGTACGGATTTAGAGACAATCGAAACAAAAACCGATTGCATTTTTTGCTTGAAGCCGTGGGAATGGAGAGCTTTGTTAAAGCGATTAAAACCTATTCCAAAGAGGAGTATGCAACAAGCGGGGAGGTACTTGCTACGGATGAGTACGCACTTAATGGTAGTGGAATTTTGGATTTGGACGAGGATACAAAAGCCGTGCATCTTAGTATTCCTAGTGGCGTATTTAAAGGAAGTGATTTAAAAGCCGTAGGTGAATTGGCTCAAAGCGTAGGGGGCAAGATACGACTCTCAGTTGAACAAAGTCTCTACATTATCACCAACAAAGAAGAGGTACAAAGAGTGCAAAACTCCCCTCTTTTTCATCACTACACCACCTATCAAAACATTTACTTCAATCATCAAATTGCCTGTGCAGGAACGGCTACTTGTGCTTTTGGCGTTATTCCCAATAAGCCCGATGCTATTGAACTGGCTCATTTTTTGGCAAAAGAGGTACCCATCGAGTCGGGAAAAGTACGCATGTATTGGTCGGCTTGTCCCAAAGGATGCGGGATTCATGGCGTTGCCGATATTGGCTTCGAGGGATGCAAAACCAAAGATAGCAAGGGCAATAGAGTCGATGGTGTACATATTTATCTAGGCGGAAAAGCCACCAAAGAGGCAAAAGAGGCAAGAGTACTTATCAAATCCCTACCCCTTAGTGAAGCAAAATTTGTTGTCAAAAAACTCATGGAGTACTATCGTGACAACAAAGAGCTTTATGAGAGTTTTGAGTGTTTTGAGGAGAGAGTGCTTGGTGCGTTATCGAGTGAAGAGATTGTCAAACGCATTGGGTTTTAAAATATTGATGGTTTTGAAGCTCTTTTTAATGCAATTTGAAAATATCAAAGAAGATTTCAAATCTAAAGCTTAATATCAAAAATTATACTATATAATATTTAGACAATTAGCACAAAGGAGTTCCTATTAAAACTTTATATCTTATACGCCATGCAAAGTCAAGCTGGAAAGATGCAAAGCTAAGCGATTTTGAACGTGGGCTATCACGTCAAGGAAAAAAAGATCTGCAAAGCATGAGTTCCTATATCGCTCTATCCAAAGTAGAACCCAACTTAGTACTATCCAGTTGTGCTTTGAGAGCGCAACTAAGCATTGATGCCATTATCAATAAGCTCGAATACAGTGGCAAGATACACTACATCAATGAACTCTACAAAGAAAAGCCCAAAACACTGCTCAACGTCATAGCGTTGCAAGATGATCACTACGACAAGATGATGCTTATGGGACACAATCCCGAACTCACCGAATTGGCCAATATCTTTTTAAAAGAGAATATCAACAAATTACCAACATTGGGCTTGATTGAGATTAAGTTTGATACGGATAAATGGGAAGATGTCATAGAGGTACAAGGGAAACTAGGGCTTTTGCTCTACCCCAATCAGTTTAAATACCATATGCCCAAAAAAATCCGAGAACACTATGCTAAGGAAAATTTGAATTTGGATTTGGATGAGTAGTCTTTTGAGTCTGCTACGTTAGACCCCAAATACAATTGGGGGTCTATGTATCCTAAAGGTCTCTCAACTCTTTAGAGATAGCTTGAGAGGTTTTTTCCATAATCATCTTAGCCAAAGCCACATTACCATCATCTCTAAAGATAGCAAATACGTTGATTTTTGTGAAGTTATCACCCGATTGGTCTCCTGCACTGTTAATCAAGAAGACGTGACCGTCCATCGTTTTGGTCTCAATAAATGAGGCATCCGAAAAACCAACGTCAAGCGATGATTCCGACATCATTCTAAAAGCATCGTTGAAGATACTTGCTGAATAAGCAATATCGACACCTGTCTTTTCATTGTCCATATAGAGCGTTTCACCTGCAAAGTTGAGTACCGCCGAACCTAAATAACCGCTAACCGTTCGTAATTTTTTCATTGAAATTTCAAAATCTATCATTGCTTAATCCTTAACCTTGAATTCTTGACATAACATCATTAAAGGTATCAATGCTTCCACCTTGCGATGCTAAGAAATCTTCTAAAACTTTTTGGGAAGCCTCCATACCGCCACTCGCCTCTGCTTCTATCATATTTTTGTAGAGCGGTTCAATGATAGCCCTTGCAGGAGCGTTCATTCTTTTGCGTGTTGAGGTGTAGTTTCTAAACGACCCATCGGGGTTGGTTGCTACTCTTACTTGTGCCAATACCCAATAAAACTCTCCGCCTTTACAGAGATTTTTGACAAACACATTGGTATCGATTCCGCCTTTGAGATGATCCCACAAGAGCTTAAAAACACTTTTGGGCATATCGGGATGGCGAATGATGGAGTGGGGCTTATCTATCAATTCACTTTGCGTATAACCTGCTATATTGAAAAAAATTGGGTTTGCATAGGTAATATCACCCGCCTCATTGCCTTTTGAGACGATAATATCAATATCTCTCACCTCTTTTTCTACATCTGTAGGTGCAACTCCCATCTATAACTCCTTTTTATATATTATGCTTGCGTTGTTATTCTACATAATTTTACTTAAAGTATCGTTAGGAAACTAAGAGCTTTTTTGCTATAATCCAAAAATTATCTCAATTATATAGGAAAAAGATGCAAAACAAACCCAATTTTATCAATACGCTCACCGAGGCAATGAACCACATTGCACAGGCAAAAGATAACAAAGAGATTAATCAACTCATAGAGAAGCTTTTGATGGATTTTACCGACTCCGAACGGGCTACATTATTGATTTTTGATAAAGAACGGATGCTCTTATTCAACGACAATGGGAAAAAAACGCAAAAATTTTCTGTCGTTGGTTCAGATATTGGATTGGCGGGATACACGCTCAACACCAAAAAAAGTGCCATTTTCAACCACGTCACAAGCGAGAAATACTACGAAGCATCCATTGATAATCCAGACAATATGCGTATCAAAGGGCAAATTATCGTCCCTCTCACACAAGAAGAAAAAATCTACGGCTTAGCACGGGTTTCACGTTCCATCCTCTTTAATCGAAACTACACCAAAATCCAACTCGATATGATCAAATCGATCGAAGGATTTCTTATCAAAATCATCAACATTATGCAAGGGGGCAACAAAGCACAAAGCATGGATGTCAATAAACAAGAGGTTGAAGAGAAGATTACCCAAGCCAAAAAAAGCAGCATCAACGACAACGAAGAGATAAACTCCACCATGCTCTTTCTCTCCAATACCGTCCACGATATTCGCACCCCTGCCAACTCTCTCTATGGATTTTTGGATTTGATGGAGGAGCAGATTAAAGATGAGCGACTCCTAAGCTTCATCGCCAATGCCAAAGAGTCGGCACAATTTATCAATACCCTCACCGATTCGATTTTGGAGCGTATCAAATATGAAAAAGAGTCCTCCACCTCTGAACCAACCGTTATCAATACGATTAAGTTTTTTTCAAACGTAGCCAATATCTTTACGGCTAATATGTTCAAAAAAGAGATTCACTACCTCATCTACATCGATCCTCTTATCCCCAAAGAGATTGAAATCGAAGAGCTTAAAATCAAACGAGTACTCATCAATCTCATAGGAAACGCTTACAAATTTACACCCAAAGATAAAGTCATTGAGTTTAGGATAGAGTACAATGCACTCCAAAAATCACTAACCTTTAGCGTCAAAGATACAGGTATTGGTATCGCCAAAGAGAACCAAGAGAAGATATTTGAAGCCTTTGAACAAGCCCAAGCCGATACCTCTATCCACTTTGGTGGCACAGGTTTGGGATTGGCAATCTCGGCTAAATACGTCCAAGATTTGGGCGGAAAACTCAAACTTGAAAGCGAGATAGACAAAGGAAGCAACTTCTATTTTGCCATTCCTATCCGCATCATTGATGAGTCTCCCACACACCTCTCTTTTGAAGATCCAACCAAATTTATTACCATCTTGACCGATCGCCCCGCTTGTATTGATGCCAACAATATGCGAAAATATCTTCAAGATCTCTCTATCGCCGATGAAAACATAGCCATATCCCAAAGCATTACGCCAAAGACAACCCATCTTTTTTTGTTTTGAACACAAACTAAGCGAAGAGATTGTCAAAGAGTGCAAAGAGAGAAACATTAAGCTTGTTGCCATAGAAGAACAGCTCTTTTCGATTACCAAAAATCCTAAATACAAAAATCTTAAAGTTATTTCCGAAAACTCCTACTACGGAGATATACTCTATTCGGCGGTCTCTTCACAACGCGAACCCCGTATCTTTATCGCCGATGACAACAAAATCAACGTCATGCTACTCAAAACCATCCTTGAGAGCGAGTATTGTACTATTGAATACGCCCTTGATGGTCAAGATGCTCTCAATACTCTTATTAAGGGACTCAAAACAAGCAGACCCTTTGATGCGGTTTTCATCGATAAACATATGCCCTCTCTTTCAGGGATTGAGGTGATTGAGCAATACAAAGAGCAAGAAGCCAAATACAAACAGATTCGCCCTCTCAAAGTCATCTCCATTACAGGCGACCCCTCGATTAGCAACGAAGAGAAGAGACTCTATGATTTGATTGTAAGCAAACCCTTTAGTAAAAGCGAAATTCGTGAGGCATTTACCAAATCGGTGACTCAATAATTTGAGATTGCTTCACTTCGTTGGCAATGAGAGTCATTGCAAAGCACGAAGCAATCTATCTAGTTTGTAAATCTAAAGCCTACAAGCGTGATGTCATCTCGACGCATCTCTTCGCCTTGGTAGCGATTGATTTCGCTCAGGATAAGGCGTTTTTGTTTTTGCATGGGTTGATGATGGATAGAGAACAAAAACTTTTTGAAGCGTTTGTTGCCGTACAAAAATCGTTGTGTGCCTCCGATTTGATCGGTGATACCATCGGAGTAGAGATAAAAACTCTGATCTTTTAGGCTTAGGGTGTGATTGGTGTATTCATAATCTATCCTAGAACGCTTATAGCCTAAGCTTTGTTTGTTGCTTTTGATAGTTACCACCTCTCCATCTTCAATATAGACCAAATCAATCTTAGCCCCTGCAAATGTGAGATATTCTCTAGTACTATCAATATAACACAATCCCATATCCAAACCATCATCGCTAAGAGCATTGTGGTGGTTTTGATTGAGCTGTGAACGTATTTCGCTGTTGAGTTCACGCAGTATCATGGCGGGATTGTCACTTATAACGCTATGGCTTAAACGCCTAAAACTACTACCTACAAGCATCGTAATAAAACCTCCCGATACCCCATGCCCCGTGCAATCAGCTACTCCTATAAGTATGCCTTTGTCGATTTTGCCATAGAGATAGAGGTCACCGCTCACAATATCTTTGGGTTGCCAAATGAGAAAACTATCCGCAAAGGCTCTGCTTATCGCTTCCCATGGAGCCAAAAAAGATTTTTGAATATTGGTAGCGTAGCGGATAGAGGATTGCAGTTGGGCATTGGAGTATGAAAGCTTCTCGTGATTTTCATGCAAAAGAATATAGGCTTCTCGTACAATTTTCGCAAAGAAAAAAGCAATCAAAATCACCACAGCATTGACCGCACTAAAACGCATAAACTCAATATTTGAAAGGGCAACACCTACGGTTGTGTAAACGTAGGGGATAACAATAGCGTAAAAGATAAACAAAAACTTCATTCCCTCTTTGTAACCTTTGAGCGAAAAAATCGCAAACGGGAGTGTAAACGACCACAAAATCGAAAACGATTGGGCTTTGGCGACAAAAATAGTGGCAATAGCTGCAAAAATAATCGTCAAAACCGCAAAGGTAGAGGCACTATCAATGGTGTGTTTGATACGCAATCTGTACCAAATATAGATGATAGGAAGCGTAAAAATCCCCTCGGCAATACCCAAAGTATAGTTGCCAACCACAAATAGATAAACAAGAAAAAAGACAAAAAAGACACTTCCTGCTAGATAGAGAATAATATTGGTCATCAAAACCTGCTGGTAGAGATAGCTGTTTTTGTCTATGGGCATATTGGATAAAAAAATAGTCCTAAAAGTTTTGGGTTTCATCGTGTCCCTTATTTGGGTTGCAATCATGCAAAGTAGTATTTAATTTTATTTATTATACTATATAATTCATAAAAGTTCTAAAAAGGAGGTTGGGTATGAAAAAGTTTTTTGCTCTTATGGTGTTGGTGGTTTTGGGATTGGCACAAGAGGTGATTGCAAATGAAGTCTATTACGCCAAAATCGGCTACAACGACAAAATCAACTCGTACGGTGAGCGTTTAGGCAGTGTAGCGGATATTTTACGACAAGATAGAGCCAACTATCATAAGTTTTTCGTGCGTGATAGAGAGGATTCGGGTGATAGATTTTTTGCCTATCCTGATAATCGAGCAAGAATGGCTTCGATGCTACGCAACGGATACATCTCTCCCGCTACTCGTGATGCGATAATGTATGGCAATCCTGTGGTGCGTGTGACCATTTATGATTATCGAATCGAAGTAGAACTCTACTAATGCGTTGCTTACTCCTCTTTTTAACGCTCTCCCTTTTTGCTTTGGGTGAGTGCGATGATAATGCCGATAAACTGGCGGCTTCTTACCCGCAAGTAAGCCACTGCCACAACAATCGCATCGTTTTTACCGATGGCACAACGATGCTCTACGATGATGGCAAACGCAAAAGCTTTGAGGAGTTGCTTGATAATGCCGATATTGAGGATATGTTTTCCATGCACTATCCACGAGGCAAAAGCTCCTACGCTCCTCCTGCCAAAGATTTTGACCCTGGGCGTATTAGAAATGAAGCCTTTATGAAGAAGATTTACGGCTCAACCTCTTATCAAACCCAAGCAAAGCTTACAACCATTCCTTTTGTGCATGGCAAACGCATCCAAATTACCACTACCAACGGGGTGGATAAAAAACTCCAAGCCGTGGGTCGTGAACTTGAAATGCTTCCGCAAAAATATCACAAATATTTCGCTCAAATAGGCGGGACTTACTATTGGCGACCCATTGCAGGGACCAATCGACTCAGTTCACACTCTTTTGGCATTGCTATTGATATTAACGTCAAATACTCTGCCTATTGGCGATGGAGCAAAGGGGCGTATCGTTACCAAAACCAAATCCCTCCCGCTATCGTCGAGATATTTGAAAAGCACGGCTTTATTTGGGGTGGTAAATGGTATCACTACGACACCATGCACTTTGAGTATCGCCCTGAACTTTTGCGGTAGCCTTGTTGCAAACAAACTGAAGCAATCTCAAACACTATAGATTGCTTCGTACCTCACAATGACTGTATCAATAGTAGCGTTTGTCTCGTATAAGCATAACGGTATTGTTGTTTTCCATACGAACATCAAAAAGGTCAATGGCTTTGATGAGATGTCCTAGTTTGAGATAGCCGTAGTTGATGGGAGAGAAGGAGGAGTTTTGGCTGATGTATTTACCTACTGCGGCAATATTCGCCCATCCTGCATCATCGCAGGTTTGTTCGACGGCTTTTCGCAAGATATAGAGCAGTTTGGTATCTTGACGTAGCTCTTTGCGTTCTATTTTTTTACTCTTCGTACTCTCTTCCACCTCATAGGAGGCATCAAAGAGCTTTTCAGCATAAATAAATTGCGAACACGCATTGACAAAAGCTTCAGGGGTTTTGGACTCCCCGTACCCATAGACTCTTAAGCCATCCGCCAATATACGAGTCACTACAGGCGTAAAATCGCTATCACTGGTGATAAGGGCTATGGCACTAAGTTCTTTGGTGTAGAGCAAATCCATTGTATCGATAATCATCGCAATATCGGTAGCGTTTTTGCCTTTGGTGTAGTCAAATTGCTGAATAGGTTTGATAGCATACTCTTGAAGCGCATCTTCCCAACCTCGTAGTCTGGGATCTTTCCAGTTGCCATAAGCGTTGCGAATATTGACTATTCCGTATTTGGAGAGATCGTTTAAGATAGAATCGATATATTTAGCACTCACATTATCGCAATCAATAAGCATTGCGATATTGGAGTCGTGGTTTTTTGACATTTTGTCTTCCTAAAAGAGTGTTCCGCTATCATCAAGCGGTGAACTAATGGGGCGATTAATCTTGGGATGAAGCGGACTCGATTCCACATCGGTATCGTCGGGGTCTATCACTGTGCCGTTGGAATCGACATACACATCCGAATCCTCGTTGCCGTATATCTGCGAAGGCAAGGGCGAAATGGAGGTATAGAGTTCGTTGCCCTCATCGGATTTGCCCTCGTGGACACCTTGGGGCTTATCAAATGTCCTTTTGAGATTGGGCTCTATTTTGAGCAACTCTTTGTAAAAATAGGAAAAAGAGGGTGCAGAGGCGTGTCCTCCCGTAGCACCAAATCCAATAGGTTTGTTGCTATCTCGTCCAAACCATACAATGGTCTCAATGGTTGGGGAGTAACCGCAAAACCATGCGTCGATGTTTTTGTTGGTAGTACCTGTCTTACCTGCTATCTCAATCCCACTCACCGCTGCTTTTGAGCCTGTACCCCGTCGTACGGCATCTTTTAAAATAGAGGTCATAAGATAGGCTTGGGGTGGGGTGGTGAAGTTGGCTATCTCCTTGGGTTTGGTTTCATAAATCACCGCTCCCTCTTTGGAGAGAATTTTGCTCACTATTCGAGGTTCAATCATGTGTCCGTAGTTGGCAAATACGGAGAAGATTTGAGCCATCTTTAGAGGACTAAGTCCCAAATTGCCTAACGCTATCGACATATCTTTGGGGATATGCGGCACATCCAGCAAGGCCAGACGTTGGCGAATGGTAGGCACTCCTATATCATGCACAAGGTTGATGGTTGCAAGATTGCTTGAATGCACAACGGCTTCACGTAGCTTAATAAAGCCTTTGAAGTTTCCACCTGAGTTTTTGGGAGCCCAAATCTTGAGGCGACCGCCGCTGTAGTATTGAAAAGTTCTGGCAATATCGGTGAGATTACTGGCGGGATTGTAGCCCATATCCAAAGCGGTTTGATAGATAAAGGGTTTGAATGATGAACCCGGTTGGCGACTTGATTGCGTAGCACGATTGTAAGAACTCTTTTTATAATCGACACCCCCCACCAAAGCCAAAATATCCCCCGTTTTATTCTCTACCGCCACCAACGCACCATTAAGCGTCGAGGTTTGAGCGTTTTCACGATACTTTTTGAGCAGTTGTTGATACCCAAAATCGATTGCTTTTTTGGCTATCTCTTGATATCGAATATCAACGGTGGTGTAGATAGTATAGCCTCCTGTGCGAATGTCTCCTAGTTGTTCTGTACCAAAGCGACGAAGCACCTCATCGACAATAAAGGGGGCTTTGTTTTGGGTAAGTGTTGTATTGAAAACCTCGGGAGTCTCTTTGACGGCTTTGATGTACTCCTCTTCGGATATCCAACCGATACTTCGCATTCTAAAAAGCACGCTGTTGGCACGAGCAAGGGAGCGTTTGTAGTGTTTGACGGGATTGAGTGAGCTAGGGGCATTGGGCAAACCTACCAAAATAGCAGACTCTTTAAGCGAAAGCTCGTGCATCTGTTTGTGAAAAAAGCCCTCTGCAGCGGTACGAATGCCGTAGTAGCCGTTTCCAAAAAATATCTCATTGAGGTAGCGTTCTAAAATCTGCTCTTTGGTGAGTTCGTTTTCTATCTTCATCGCCAAAATCGCCTCTTTTATCTTGCGGCTTAGCTTCTTTTCGTTGGTTAAAATCTTATTTTTGATAAGCTGTTGGGTTAGCGTACTGCCCCCCTCTACAAAAGCACCCGCTTGAATATCTTTGACAATGGCTCGAATAATGGCATCGATATTGACCCCATTGTGTTCAAAAAATCGGGTATCTTCCATCGCTACAAGTGCCTCTATAAGGTAGCTTGGCATATCTTCGTATTTGGCATAGAGGCGGTGTTTCTCTTTGAAAACGTAAGCAAGATGCTCACCGTTGCGATCGAGTATTACGCTTGAAGTGTCGGGTTGATAGTTGATGAGTCTATCGGCATCTAGTTTCACCTCTTCGTAGGCATAAATAAATGCAGCAATCAAAGCAACCGCAAACATAGAAAATATTAAAATCGAACCTTTGATAATGCTATTAATCACTAAACTACCGCTCCATCACTGTTTTAAATCGCTTATTATATCCAACATATCTTTTAACTCTTGAACGTTTTGGTTCTTGAGGATGTCAAGATTGGGAGTGCTATCGTATCTTGAAGGTAATAAGTGCCAAAATATTAGCAATAAACGATATCATCCAAAAGCGTACGATGATTTTGTTTTCCGCCCATTTTTTGAGTTCAAAGTGGTGGTGGATGGGTGCCATAAGGAATATTCTCTCACCTCTAAGCTTGTAACTACCTACTTGAAGTATCACCGAAACCGTCTCGATAACAAAAATGATACCAATCAAAATAAGCAACACCTCACTTTTGGCCAAAATAGCCAAATAGGCCAAAAATCCACCAATCGAGAGACTCCCCGTATCGCCCATAAAGACCTCAGCAGGGTAGCAGTTGTACCACAAAAAGGCTAATAAAGCCCCAATAAAGCTAGAGATAATAATCGTCACCTCCCCTACCCCTTTGATGTTTTCGACAAGCAAATATTGCGAAAAGATGGCATGACCCATAACGTAGAGAATAATCGAAAAAGAAGAAAAAGCAATAACAGAGGGAACAGTAGCCAAACCATCAAGTCCATCGGTAAGATTGACGGCGTTGGAGGTTGCCAAAAAGACCATTATCCAAAAAATAATAGCAAAATAGCCAAAATCCAAAACAGGGTTTTTGAGAAAAGGAAGATAGAAACTCGTAGGAAACTCAACCACAAAGACCAAAAAAGAGGCGACCATCAATCCCGCACCCAATTGCCATAGCAGTTTGCCTCGTGGAGTGAGTCCTTTGAGATTGTCTCCTGCTAAGACCTTGCCAATATCATCTTTGAAGCCCACCAAACCAAAAGCGACAATCGTAAAGATACCCCCCAAAACATAAAGGTTGCTTAGATTGGCACTCAAAAATGTAGCGGTAATTGTCCCAAAGATAAAAATAGCTCCTCCCATAGTAGGCGTTTTGCGTTTGCCCTCGTGGGCGGGAACGTATTTGCTAATAGGTTGGTTGGCATTTTTGCTAATCGCCCACGCTAGATATTTGGGCATAAGATAGATAGTAAGCGAAAAGGCGATAATAAAGCCAAATCCAGCACGCACGGTAGAGTATTGCAGTAGGTTAAAATCGAGTAACAAATAGAGTTCGTACAACATTTAGAAACTTCTTTTGAGTTGGTTTAATATATTAAAAAGTAGTATTCTACTATTATTTCAATAAAAAGTAGGAAAAGAGAGAAACAAATGAAAAATAAAACATTATTGATTATTACCGATGGAATTGGACACAAACCAAACAGCATCTGCAACGCCTTTGCCGATGCTACTACCCCCACCTATGATAGACTTTTCAAAGAAGCTCCCTATGCTTTGATCGCTACACACGGACTAAGCGTGGGATTACCAGAGGGACAAATGGGCAACTCCGAAGTGGGACACATGACCATTGGAAGCGGACGCATTCTCTATCAAGATTTAGTCAAGGTTTCACTCGCACTCAAAGATGGCTCACTCAAAACCAATGAAGCACTAGTAGCAACACTGGATAAATCCAATCGGGTGCATATTATAGGTTTGCTTAGTGATGGAGGAGTGCATTCGCATATTGAGCATATTATGGGTCTTGCACGTATCGCCAAAGAGCAAAGCAAAAAGGTCTTTTTACACCTTATTACCGACGGAAGAGATGTCTCCCCCACCTCTGCTCCTAGCTATATAGAACAGATACAAAGCATCTGCGATGAAGATATTGTTATTGCTACCGTTGGTGGACGTTTTTATACGATGGATAGAGATAATCGATGGGAGAGAGTAGAAAGAGGTTATAATGCCATTCATCAAGCTACACCAAAGAGCCAAACATCAATCAATGAATACATCAAGGCTCAACACCAAGCCAAAATTTTTGATGAGTTTATTGAGCCTATAGCCTTTGAGGGATATGAGGGGATGTGCGAGGGAGATGGTGTCATTGTTGCCAACTTTAGAAGCGATAGAGTACGAGAGATTACGACGGCTTTGGGCGACGAAACCTTCAATGAATTTGAGCGGAAGTTTATACCCCTTCATATCGCTACCATGACCCAATACGACTCCTCTTTCCCCTATCCTATCCTTTTTCCCAAAGCCTCTCCCAAAAATACCCTCTCAGAGGTGATTGCAAAGGCAGGACTAAGTCAATTTCATACGGCTGAAACCGAAAAATACGCGCATGTCACTTTCTTTTTTAATGGTGGAGTCGAAACGCCTATGGAAAATGAATCACGACTGCTCATCCCTAGCCCCAGTGTCAAAACCTACGATATGCAACCCCAAATGTCCGCTCCTGCTGTTGGTGATGGGGTGATTAAAGCGATGGAAGAGGAGTATGATTTTATCGTCGTAAACTTTGCCAATGGCGATATGGTGGGACATACAGGGGATTACGAAGCGGCCAAAATTGCCGTAGAGAGCGTCGATACCCAACTCAATAGACTCCTTGCCAAAGCCAAAGAGCAAGATTACGCTGTCATTTTAACTAGCGACCACGGTAACTGCGAAGAGATGAAAGATGCCCAAGGTAATGTTTTAACCAACCACACCGTAGGCGATGTATGGTGCTTTATTCTAGCTAAGGGTGTAGAGAGCGTAAAAGAGGGCAAAGGACTCAATAATATCGCTCCAACGGTACTCAAATTGATGGGATTAGAGATACCCAACGAGATGGACGAGGCGTTGTTTTAAGACATCCTTTCAAAATGTCATATTTTTTAGTATAATATGAAAAAATAGGGGGGATTTAATGAGTCAAATGAATTTGGCAAATATCAAAAACGCTATGCGTAATGACAATGCTCTCTATACATTTGATGAGATTTTTTCTACCCATTTACCCCAAAGAGTCCTTCACTCTTTGCGTTCAGTCAAGCCCGATGAGATACTGATTATCAATGACAAGCCTATTATTCTATTTTTTCATCACAACAACTCTCTAAGCAAAACACAAATCTTTAAAAACTGTTGGAACTTTTCAGAAGCACCCATTATCATCATCGAAAATGAGAGTGATTATGAAGTCTATAACGGTTTTGAATTTATCGTCGAGTCCAAAGAGCTTGAAAAATTACCTCAAAAGAATCTCAATTATCTATCAATTTTAAATGGTGAGTACTACGAAGAACTCAAAAGCTCAAAACAAAGTCATCGTCTCGATACGCTACTGCTTAAAAATATCAAAGATGCGAGAGAAAAACTTTTAAAGAGTGGATTGCAAAAACATAGAGATATTGCCAATTCTCTTATTGGTAGGGTTATCTTTATACGCTATTTAATCGATAGAAAAGTTCGTTTAAATAAGTACAAAAAAATTCTCTCAAATGAAGATTTGCAATCTATTTTAGCGAGTAAAGAGAAAACATACGAACTTTTTGAGTATCTAAAATCCGATGATGGATTTAATGGAGATTGGTTTCCCATTGATAAACTTGAATACGATTTAGTCGATGAAAAGCATTTAAGTATTTTAAAAGAGCTTATTAGTGGTACAGAGATACAATCGGGTCAAAGGTCACTTTTTGATATTTACGATTTTTCAATTATTCCTATTGAGTTTATCTCCAATGTCTATGAGAGCTTTATCGGTGAAGAGGAACAACGCAAAAGTGGAGCTTACTATACGCCTACTTTTTTGGTCGATTATATACTCAAACATACCGTAGATGAGTTTTTCAAAAACAATCCTAATGAATATAATTGTAAAGTTTTAGACCCCGCGTGTGGTAGTGGTATCTTTTTGGTAGAGACTTTTAGAAAGCTTGTAGCACAATTTGAGAGAGTTAATGATAAAAAAATTACCGCTAATGAACTCAAACAATTAGCCAAAGATAATATTTTCGGTATAGACAAAGACCCTAGTGCCGTCTCTATCTCGGTATTTTCACTCTATCTTACCATGCTCGATTATCAAAATCCAAAAGAGATAGAGAGTTTTACCTTTCCTTATCTTTTAAAAAGTGACAAAAATAAAAAACCTAATTTTTTTAATAGTGATTTTTTTGATACCGATGCCCCCTATAATGAGATTTTAAAAGCAAAAGAGCTTGATTTTATTGTGGGTAATCCACCGTATGGACGAGGAACGATTAAAAAAGATAGCAATGTAGCCAATTATATTAAAAAACAATCCATAGAGGTTGGAAATGAAGATATTGTACAGCCATTTATGATTAGAGTCAAAGATTTTGCTACAACCGATACGCAGATTGGTTTTATTGCAACAAGCAAGGTTTTATACAATTTACAAACAAAAACTTTTCGTACAAAGCATTTTTTTAATAATTTCAAACTCAACCATATTTTGGAACTCTCATCGGTACGCAAAGAGATTTTTGAAAATGCCGATGTGCCTGTTTCGATTCTTTTTTATCAAAAAAGTAATGAGAATGAGATAAAAAGCCATTTGATAAATTATATATCAATGAAACCTAATCCCTATTTTAAAAACCTTAAAATATTAATGCTCTCACGAAGTGATTTTAAAAAGATTTTACAAACCAAATTGTTAGAAAATGATTATTTATGGAAAATATTGGTCTATAGTTCGTATTTGGATTTTAATTTTATTAAGAGATTGAAAAGTTTACCGAAAATCAGTAATGAACTAACCCATAAACCCAAACAGGGCATCACTGTCGGAGGTAGTGATAAAAACCCGACTGATGAATATATCGGAATGCCTTATGTGCAAACAAAGCAGTTTAAGCCATTTTATATTTTATCAACTGTTTCAACTTGGACAAAAACTTATGCACATAGAAATAAAAATTTTGAAATTTTTAAAGCTCCTTCGCTCTTGATTTCTAAAGGCATTAATACAGATTTGGAAATGAAAATTGGCATTTTACAAAGAGATGCTATTTTTACCGATTCGATAACGGCTTTAAAGACAGATAATCAAAATACACTTTATGGAATTATGGGGACACTTTATTCATCACTTTTTAAATACTATATTCTCAATATCGGTTCTTCTATCACCATTGAGCGAGAACAAATTCATAATCCTGAAAAATTTAGTATGCCATACATTGAAGATGAAGCAATTATCCAATCAACCAAAAATCTTGAAAAATACTCACAAAATAATTTTGCTCAATACGGTAAAGAGTTTGACCAATTAAGAGAACAATTAAATATAAATGTATTAAAAGCCTTCAACCTAAATGAACAAGAATACGCCCTAGTGGATTACGCCAATAGTATCGTCATTCCTTGGGTGATACAAAAGAAATATGATATAGCATTTGGAAAATTGCCTTTTGAAGATAAACGCTTAGAGGAGTATGTCAATATAACTCTAAACAAAAATCAGGAGTTCTATCAAAATATCGGTAAGTTTTTTCAAGCCACTATCTTATGGAGTAGATACGCTATAGGAGTCTATTATAAGGTTTTAGATAAAGCATCAGACAAGCGAATCGTTTGGCAAAAAGAGTCTAATGTAGAAAATTTTTTAAAATTATCTAATGGTAAAACTTTAGAAAATCTATTTATCAAAAAAGATATTAAAGGTTTTGAGTCTAACGGATATTATGTCATCAAACCAAATGAGTATAAAAATTGGCACAAAGCGATAGGGTATTTAGATTTTTATGAGTTTGAAAAAGCCATATTGGATGCGAGTAGAGGTGCATAATTGTATAGTGATGATTTAACCAAAAAAGCCCAACAATTTAGCTTTAAAAAGCAAAAGTATCATTATGACTTTGTGGTATTACTAACTAAAATATATCAATCATCTCAAAAATTACAAAACTCACCAGTAGTCTTGCCAAAAAATGAAAATATAATTAGAAATATTTTGGTTGATGAGTATCTATCCAGGGAGATTACTGAATATGAATTTAAAAAAGAAGAGAATAATAATTTAGGTAGAGTTGATATTTATATTGTAAACAAACTTGACAACAGTAAACCAAATTTTATTATAGAGTGCAAACTATTGGATAATAAAAATATTAATGGTATTGAAGGTCTTAACACTAAATACATTGAAAATGGAATTAAAAGATTTTTAATTGAACACTATTATTTGGACAACAACTTTTATACAAATGCAATGGTTGGTTTTATTGTAAGCAACCTAGATATTGCAAAGAATATATCATCCATCAATAAACTTAGCAACAAACTCTTTAAAAATATCGTTGAGATTAAACAAGAGATAACTTTAGAAAAAAATGACATTTATAAATCTATCTACAAAACTTATGCAGGTGGAGAAAAAGAGTTTACCCTCTATCACCTCATGCTAAATTTTGCAAAAAATAGTGACAAACCCAAAGGATAATAATCAAAAATGTATGAAAAAGAGTTAGAAGCGATTCAAAAGGCGGGGCGGTGGCGTAAGAGGGAGATATATCCTAGCGATTTGGTTGATTTTGCTTCCAATGACTATTTGGGATTTGCCAATGATGCCAAACAGATGCAAAAAGCCTATGAACTGATGCAAAGCTACAACTGCTACGCCCCAAAAGCCAGTATGTTGGTCAATGGCTACCACCCTATCCATCAATATTTTGAAGAGAAGTTGTGCGAACTCAATCGCTTTGAGGGTGCTATTGCAGTAGGAAGTGGATTTTTGGCCAATATTTCGCTGATTGAGGCATTGGTTCGCAAAAAAGATAGGCTCTTTATGGATGAAGAGTATCACGCTTCGGGGATTTTGGCTTCAAGGCTTTTGGATGCTTCGCAAGTGATTGTATTTAAGCACAATGACCCCGATGATTTGCAAACCAAACTGAAGCAATACCAAAGCCCTAGCCGAAACATTATCGCTATCGAGGGGGTTTACTCCATGCGTGGCGATATAGCCCCCAAAGCGATATTTGATATAGCCAATCAATACGAAGCGTTGCTTATCGTCGATGAGGCACATAGCTCGGGGGTGATAGGGGATAATTTGCTGGGTATTTTTGACTACTACAAACTCCCTATTCGACCCAATTACATCAAAATGGGAACACTGGGCAAGGCCTATGGGAGCTATGGGGCCTATATTTTGGCTTCGAGTGAGATTATCAGCTTTTTGGAAAATCGAGCCAAACCCATCATCTACTCCACCGCCCCCTCGCTCTTTGATACCGCTTTGGCACTGGTCAATCTCAAAAAGCTCTACACCCAAAAAGAGAGATTTATCGCCAAAATCCAAAAACGCCAAAAGCTTGTCCAAAAAATACTGGGATTAGAGCTTCATTCACTCATCCTCCCTATCGCTCAAAGCTCCAACCAACAAGCCCTACAAAACAAACAATACCTTATCCAAAAGGGCTATCTCGTAGGAGCTATCCGCCAACCCACGGTGGAAAAACCTATATTGCGTATCATCCCCCGCTTAGGAGAGGCAAAAACCCATCTCAAAGCGATGCTAGAACTGCTAAATTCAATACTTTTAACTTAATTATGATAAAATATTTGATTAATTGAAAAGGTTTTTATCATGTATATAGATTTATTTTCTGGTTGTGGGGGTCTTGCTTTAGGACTTCATAATGCAGGCTGGAAAGGTTTATTTGCAGTTGAAAAAAGTAAAGATGCTTTTTTGACTTTGGAACACAATCTAATAAATAAAAATTCTAATTTTGCCTGGCCAAATTGGCTACCTAAAAAAAATCATGATATTAATGAAATAATCAAAATTTATCAAAATGAACTCAAAGAACTACAAGGGAAAATTTCTCTTGTAGCAGGAGGACCTCCTTGTCAAGGCTTTTCAATGGCAGGAAGAAGAAAAGAGAAAGATGAGAGAAATCAGTTAATAGATTCTTATATAAAATTTATTGAGTTAGTACAACCTCAAATTTTATTCTTTGAAAATGTCAGAGGATTTACTATTGGCTTTAAACAAGGCAATAAAAGAGGTGAGGCTTATTCTGTTTATGTTGTAAAGGAGTTAGAAAAACTTGGTTACAATGTAAAAGGTGAAATAGTTGATTTTTCTGAATATGGTGTTCCTCAGAAAAGACAAAGATTTATTTTAGTTGGTACTAAAAATATAGACAATAATGCTAGTAAATTTTTTGATTTAATACGACACAATAGAGCTGATTTTTTCAAATCTAAAAACTTAGAAAAAGATACAACATCATTAAGCGATGCAATCTCTGACTTACTCCAATCTAATGGCACACTTGAATCTCCAGATACTAAAAACTTTCAAGCAGGAATATATACAAAAGCGACGACAAGTTATCAAAAGTTGATGCGTCAAGATAAAAACCTTACGAATAAAATAGCAAATAGTCATAGATTTGCAAAACATAAAGAATCAACGGTTGAAAAATTTCAATATATTTTGGATTATGGAAGAGCAAATAAAAATATATCCGATGAGATAAAAGCAAAATACAACCTCAAAAAAAGGACAGTAGTTCCACTTTGTAGTAATTCTCCAACTCCAACTTTGACCACTTTACCTGATGATTATATACATTATTGTGAGCCAAGAATTTTAACGGTTCGAGAATATGCAAGAATCCAATCTTTCCCTGATAGTTATGAATTTCAAGGTGGTTATACAACTGGTGGTGAACGAAGAAAAACAGATGTTCCAAGATATACCCAAATAGGAAATGCAATACCTCCACTTTTTGCTGAACAAGCGGGGATTGTTTTGAGGGGGATGATTTAACGATGAAAAAAGAAATGCAATTTAGAATCAGTTCCGCATTAAAAAATATTATTGGTAGAGACTTAATCAATGATGATTTTATTGCTATTTTTGAATTAGTAAAGAATTCTTATGACGCTTATGCTACAAAAGTTAAAATTAGTTTTAATAATATATATTCTTACAACCCAAAAATTATTATTGAAGATAATGGTAAAGGTATGAATTATAACGATTTAGAAAACAAATGGTTATTTGTAGCATATTCTGCTAAAAAAGACGGTTCAGAAAACAAAGATATAAATTTTAGAGATAAAATTCATGTACAAAGAGCATTTGCTGGGGCAAAAGGTATTGGAAGATTTTCTTGTGATAGACTAGGGAAAACTCTGTATATTGAAACAACAAAAGATGAAACTAATAAAAAAACGGAATCCTTATATGTTGACTGGGGTAATTTTGAAACTGACTTAAAAGAAGAATTTGTGAATGTTAATGTAATTCATGAAACATTGACTGATGTCAAAAAAAATGGTACTAAATTAGAAATTACCGATCTAAGAAGTTCTTGGGATAGAGAGAAGTTTTTAAAATTAAAAGATGCTCTTGCTAAATTAATCAATCCTAATGTAGATAGTTATAATGATACTTTTGAAATAATTTTAGATGTAAAAGACGAAAAATTAAAAGATGAAGATTTCGATCAATATCACAAAATTGTTAATGGAAAAATTCAAAATTTGATCTTTGAAACACTTGATTTAAAAACTACGAAAATAATATCTGAAGTATTTTCAAAAGATAATGGAACGATAAAAACTTCTTTGTATGAAGCCAATAAATTAGTTTACGAAGTAATTGAAAAAAACAATTATAAGTATTTACATAATATTTCATATAATATTTATTTTTTAAATCGTTCAGCAAAAGCAACTTTTTCAAGAAGAATGGGAATGCAACCAATTGATTATGGACATATATTTGTTTATAAAAATGGCTTAAGAATTTATCCATATGGTGAACGGGCGGAAGACCCTTTAAAAATGGATAATAGAAAAGCTCAAGGATACAATAGATACATTGGAACTAGAGAGGCAATAGGACATATTAATATTATAGATCCTAATGAATTTTTAAAAGAGACATCAAGTAGAGGTGATGGATTAGAAAAGAATGATAATTATTTTGAATTTGTGGAACACTTTCTTGAAACTTTAAAAAAATTAGAAAAATATAATATTGAAATTACAAATTGGGGAAATGATTTACCAAATTATTATATTAATCTTAAAGATAAAAATACACAAGAAGCTCTTATAAATGTAATTAAAAATTTAGCAAATGCGAAAAATAGTCTAAATATTAAATATTCAGATGAAATTATTAATATTTTAAAGAAAAAAGAAGAATCTTCTGTAAAAGGATTATTAAATAATCTTAAATCAGATGTTCAATCAGATAATTTTGATAAAGAAAAAATATTAAACCAAATCACAAAAACAGAACAAAAAATAGATGAATTAAAAGAGATTAAAAAAGAGGCAGAAGAAGAAACATTAAATACATTAATAAAAAATGAAGAATTAAAGACAAAAAAAGATACTTTAGAAAAGAAACTTGAACAAGAAATTAAAGAAGGTGTATTTAAAAAATCAATTATTGGGCAAGACAAAGAACAGCTAATTAGTTTACAACACCAAGTAAATCATAGTTCAAGTAGAATTTCAAGAAATATTAAATTACTTCTAAAAGGGTTAGAATCAAATAAATCAAAAGAAGATTTAATGAAATATATCAATACTATATCTTTTGAAAATGAAAAAATTGCTTCAATATCTAGTTTCGTTACAAAAGCAAATTTCAATCTTAGAGCCACAGAGATTGAGATGGATATAGTCCAATTTATCGATGATTATATAAAAAATATCTACTCAAATAAAGAGCCACTAATAAATACAAAAGATTTAAGAATTTATTTTATAAACAATCAAGGTGTTAAAGTAGAAAAAGTATTTAGACCTTTAGAAATTACAATGATGATTGATAATTTTGTAAATAATTCCATAAAAGCCGAAGCTACAAAGCTAGATTTTATAATTAAAAAAAGAAATGGAATACTTTTTATTGATGTTATTGATAATGGCATAGGCATACAAGAAAATATTAAAAATAGGATTTTTGATTTTGGTGTGACAAATACAAATGGCTCTGGGATAGGATTGTATCACATTAGAGATATTGTTGGAAAATTAGATGGAACTATCAAATTAAGTGAAGAAAATAGTTCTTTGGGGGCAGAATTTAATATTAGGATAAATATATGAAGTTGGATTATAGGATATTATGGCTAGATGATAAAATCGATGAATTTAAAGCTGATGAATACATTGAAGAAATAGAAAATCATCTAATTTCGGAAGAATTTAATCCAGTTATTCATGAAACAAATGATCAATCAAAATTTTTTGAATATTTACAAAACAATAATTATGATCTTATCCTTACTGATTTTCATCTTAATGAAACAGGACAAAACAAAGGTATAGATGGAGATACAATTGTTGAAACTGTTAGAAAAAAGAATATTTTTACAGAAATACTTTTTTATACAGCTAAAGCTCCATTGCAAGGTAAGTTGACATGGGATAGAATTTCATTTTTGGAAACCGCAGAATTACCTGATGTGCATCATGAGGAAGTAGTTAAAAAAACAAAAAACTTATTAATTTAACAATAGAAAAATTTCATGATATAGTTGTTATGCGTGGAATGATTATGAACGAAACAAGTGATTTGGATAATCAAAAAGTAAATTTAATTAAATCATTTATAGAGAAAAGTAAGCCAGAGACAATTGTAGAGCTAAAATTACAAATATTAAGTGAAATAAATGAACATTTTTCAAAGAAACTTGAAAAAGTTAATGGAGAATGGAGAGAAAAAAACAGTGGCTTTAATAATTTAATCAAAGATAATTTTGTATTCAGTGCAAAATACAAAATACAAACCTTGGGTTGGATACTTAACAAATTGTCGGAAGAGGATTTTTCAAAAGACTACAATCAAGAAATTATTAATATTAGAAATTTATTTGCTCATGCTGAGCTTTTAATAGATGAAAATGGAAGAAAATATTTCAAAAAAGAAGATACAACTTTTGACCCTAATTATTGTAAACAAATTCGACAAAATATTAATAAACATAAAAGAAATTTAGAACAATTAAAAAATAAATTAGAAGTATTATGAAATTTTTTATCGCCCCCATCAAAGCCTATCAATACATCTCCAAAATGTTGCCCAGTAGTTGTCGATACTATCCTAGCTGTTCGCATTACGGGGTGTGGCAGTTTGATACCAATCGAGCCGACCGTGCTTTTTTGGCAACTGCGGCTAGAATTTTACGTTGCAATCAACTCTTTCGTGGCGGTATTGATTATCCTGTGATTGTCTATAAACCTAAGCCTTTGCTTTGTTTGTGTCGTAGTAAAATAAGGGTAAAATATTGGTTCGTTCCCAAAAAAAATCATCAATATTTTGTGATAAAGGATTTTGATTTTGAAGAGAATATAGCACCTCAAGGCAATCAAAACAATCCACCCGATATTCTGAAAATTGTAAAATAAAACTTTCTCAGCATGAACGGTTTTACGCTATCGGTTCACCCTAAGCTCTGAGCTTGTCGAAGAGTCGAAGGGTTTATTATTTCACACTCTCTCCAGCTTCGCAACGAGAAAAATGGTTTGGATGCCTATGGGGAGTTTTTGCATTTTATATCTCTTCAAAGCTTCTAAGTTCGTTGTATAGGCTATCTCGTTCTACGGGAATGAAGCCTGAGTTTTTGATGAGTCCTACAAACTCCTCTTGGCTCATGCCATTGGCACTTTTGGCACCTGCGGCGGATTGGATTGACTCTTTTTGGATGGTACCATCGAGGTCGTTAGCTCCAAACTCTTGGGCTACAAGAGCCAAATTGATAGAGGAGGTGACCCAATAGGCTTTGATGTTGTTGATATTATCAAGCAAAATGCGTGCAATGGCAAAGGTTTTGAGTATCTCTTGGGCGGTGGGGAAGTGGGTCACTTTCAAAAAATTGTTCTCTTTTTGATAGAGCAAGGGGATAAAGGCGTTAAATCCTCCGCTTCTATCTTGAAGCTCACGTAATCTTAAGATGTGGTCAATACGGTGGCTTCTCTCTTCGATATGCCCAAAGAGCATCGTGGCGTTGCTTTGTCGTCCTCTTTCGTGCCACTTTTGGTGGATTTCGAGCCATTGAGCAGAGGTTACCTTGCCTTTGCAGATAAAATCCCGTACTTTCTCATCAAATATCTCCGCCCCGCCTCCTGGCATAGAGTCCACCCCATGGGCTATCATCATATCAAGGATTTCATCGTAGCTATATCCGTACTCACGAGCCAAAAAATCAACCTCGGCTGCAGTGAGGGCTTTGATATGCACATTGGGAAACTCATCTTTGATCAATTTAAAGGCATTCATGTACCACTCTATCCCCTCATTGGGGTTGTGAGCCGACACAATATGAAGCTCCTTTGCACCATTGGCAATAGAACTACGGGCAATATCTAAAATCTCTTCGTGGCTTAGGGTGTATTGGTTGGGATTTTTACGAGAGGCACTGTAGGCACAAAATTTGCATATATCTTTGCAGACATTGGTGGGATTGATGTGGCGGTTGATATTAAAATAGCTCTTTTTGCCAAATCTATCGACTCTGATTGCATGAGCCAATTCTCCCAAAGTGTAGAGGTCTAAATCATAGAGAGCCAGTGCCTCTTGATGCGTGAGTCGTTGGTTGTTGTTGATTTTTGTGATACTATCCATTGCTGTTCTTTTGATTTTTTGTTTTATTATACCTACAAAGATATAAAGCTAGATTAAACTTTGATTGGAATTGAAAGCTGTAGGTTGGGCTGTAGTCGAACATTTGGACTATTGGTCGGCTAAAGACGAGGCTACAGATTTAAGGTCGTTGCTTGTAAGCAATTTAAAAAAGGGGTTTACTAAAGCTAGATTAAACTTTTATTGGAGTAAAATTTACTATATTCTCTCGTATGGAGCTAAACGTTGCGATACCTTTGGTTTATCTTTTTGATATCGGCTATCATGGCACAAACGCCTCAAATAGTGAGATTTGCTCCCTTGCCCATGGTCAAATCCCAAAAACTTCTTGAACAATACCTGCCAATGCTGGGCTATTTGGAGTCCAAAGTAGCCGTTAAGTTTGAAATCATCTACACGCAAAACTACGCTGATTTAATCGACAAGCTGGGGCAAGGCATGATCGATATAGCCCTGCTAGGTCCCTTGCCCTATGTCGAGGCTACCCATCGCTACCCCCATATCCAGCCCCTTGTGCGTTTTTTGGATGAGAGGGGCAACACTTCCTATACTTGCTCACTCTTTGCGTTAAATGCACACAATGCAACGCTTAACAATCTTCGCAATGCCTCTTTTGCCCTCACCCAAAAGTACTCTACGTGCGGTTTTTTAGCCACTCAAAAGATACTCTATGACCACAATAGCTCTTTGCAAAACAACCAATACATCTTTGCTGATAGCCACACCAATGCCATTTTGCAAGTCATTTTGGGCAACGCACAGCTAGGAAGTGCCAAAAGTTCTATCGTAGAGCAGTACCGACACTTTGATCTGCAAATCCTCGCTACAAGCCAACCTTTTTCGGGTTTTTTGCTTGTCTATCAACCCCAAACGTTGCCTATTGGGGTTATAAACGCCATCAAAGAGGAGCTTTTGGCTCTCAAACCCCTTGCAAACCCTAGCCATGCTCAAATCACTCAGACATGGGGTAACAATCTACGCTACGGTGTTGTCCCTGCAGATGATAGTCACTATAATGACATTCGTATCCTTTTAAAAACCATAAAGTTGCCCCAATGAAGTATCTCAAACACCTAACCTCCAAAACCAACCTTATGACCAAAATAGCCATTCCTATTGTAGTACTGGGTCTTTTGAGTGCTTTTGTTATATCGCACGGTATTGCCAATTTGCTCTACGGCTACACTACCCAATCGCTCAAAGCCCAAACCCAAAGCATCTCCAACAAAGTCTATTATTTGGTTGAATCGGAGTTTAAAACCCTCTTTTTTAGCTACGGACAATCTCAAGAGGGATACGCCAAAGCCAAAAAGGTCTCGCAAACCGAACTCATTGGCTCACTTAAAAATATCTTTAAGCAAAGCATATACGACATTGCTATTATTACCCCTACCAAAACCCATTGGATTTGTCGCAACCATGTCGATAAGAGCATACTCAAAAGCATTGACCTAGAGACTCCCACACACGCTTTTCTTGCGAGTAACTATGTCATAAGTACACTAAGGTTTCGCCCGTGGGAGTGGTATATCGTGACGATTCACGATCGCTCTTCGGTGGTTGAACTTATCGATCAAAACCGTTACCTTGTCGTCAAAAATATCTCTTTATTGGTTGTTTTGGTCATTTTAGCCCTCATCATTATCCTCTATTTCACCATCGAACGCCCCTTTGGAGTCATTTTTGCGCACCTTAATCGTATCAAAAACAACGACATTGTCCCGCTTAAACTCTCCTCATCCAAAGAGGTCGTTAAGCTCGTAGAAAATATCAACGCCATGAGTAACCAAATCCTACACAATCAAAATGAGTTGCAATTCCAAAAAACAAAACTTCAACGCATCATGGATATTCAACCCGATATTCTTATCGTCACCAACGGCAAAGTTATCCAAAGTGTCAATGCAAGTTTTTTTAACTTTTTTGATCAATACGCCAATCTCGAAGAGTTTATCCAAGAGCATCAATGTGTTTGTGATTTTTTTAAAAAGGTAGAAGAGGAGGACTACATCTACGCAACAGACAAACAAGAGTGGGTTAGCAAAGTATTGCAAAACCACCGTCTCTACAAGGTCAAAATCCTCAAAAAAAATCAAGCCTATATCTTTAGCATCAAAGTGGAGCGATTTGATACCGAAAACTACGTTATCAATCTAAGCGATATTACCCAACTCGAAGAGTACAAAAAGGAGCTTGAACGCAAACAAGATAGGCTCATGCACCAGCTCTATACCGATTCACTTACCCATCTACCCAACCGCACCAAACTCACCGAAGATATCAAAGCCTACAAAGCACCTATGATTATTTTGATTAATATCGATGGTTTCAAAGAGATTAATGACTTTTACGGTATTGATATTGGAGATTTTGTCTTGATTGAGTTTGGCAAGATTATCAAGCGTCACCTCCCCTCCAAAGGTGCAAAACTCTACAAAATGTCGGGCGATGAGTATGTGATTTTGGACTCTATGCATCTAAGCCGTATGGAGCTTATCAAGCAACTCAATCTTCTCTCTCATTCTATCAACAACCAAACTATCTTTACCAACGGTTATGAGATTAATATGAACGCTACCATGGGTATCGCACTTGATACGCACGATCTCCTTATTAGTGCCGATATGGCTTTGCATGAGGCAAAAAACTCCAAACTTCGCTTTGCCATCTACGACAAATCCTTTGAAACGCTCAAAGAGTACAAAAACAATCTCCTTTGGAGCAAAAAGATCAAAGAGGCGATCGAAAACAACAAAATTGTCCCCTATTTCCAACCCATAGTCGATAATCAAACCCACCAAATTGTCAAATACGAATCCCTCGTACGACTCATTGGTTCCAACAATCAAATCATCGCCCCTTTTGTCTTTTTGGGTATCGCCAAACAATCACGCATCTACCACAACATCTCCAAAATCATGATAGAGCAGACTTTTAAATATTTTGCCGACAAAGCGATGGATTTTTCTATCAATATCTCTATCAACGACATCGAAAACTTTGAAACCCATCAATTTATTTTTGAGCAACTCAAAACCTACGATTTGGGAAGCCGTGTTACCTTTGAGATACTCGAATCGGAGGGCATTACCAACTACGGTATTGTCGCCTCCTTTATCGCCGAAGTGAAACAATACGGTGCAAAGATTGCTATTGATGATTTTGGTACAGGCTATTCAAACTTTAGCCATATTATCAATTTGCACGTTGATTTTATCAAAATTGACGGCTCACTTATCAATACCATGCTTTATGATGAAAATTTACGAGTCGTGGTTGAAACCATTGTAGCCTTTGCCAAAAAGCTAGGCATCAAGACCATTGCGGAGTTTGTCGATTCCAAAGAACTCTACGAATACGTTGGAGCTATCGGGATTGACTACTCTCAGGGCTTCTACATCTCCAAACCCAAACCCGATATTATCCATCATCGCAAGAGTTTGTAGGTTGAAAAAATAACCGTTTCAATTTAACCTATAAAAATTTATTAATGATATAATATGAATCATTATTTTTGGGGAGGGGGATATGAACAGAACACACTATTATAATTACATTGACGAAAAACTTCATATTCTTGCTCATAGAATAACAACAAATGGCAAGTTAAATATGTTGCAATCACATATGCACTCTGAGAGTTTTTATCAACACTTTTTCAATTTACTTTATGATTATGATTTGAGAAATTTAAATGAGTCTCGTCAAAATGTAGAAGCCATAGATTTGGTTGATGATACTAATAAAATTGTCATTCAAGTTTCTTCACAAAATACAAAACGAAAAGTTGAATTATCTTTAAGTAAAGAATTAATAAAAAAATATAGTGATTATACCTTTAAGTTTATCTCTATCGCAAAGGATGCGAAAGCGTTACGAGACAAAACTTATAAAAATCCTTTTTCTATCACTTTTAATCCCCTAGAGGATATTTATGACATAACATCTATTTTAAACACAGTACTATTGGCTGATATAGATAAGCAAAAAGAGATTTATCAGCTCATAAAAAAAGAGTTAGGTAGCGAGGTTGATATAGTAAAGCTAGACTCTAATCTAGCAACAGTCATTAATATTTTAGCAAAAGAGAATTGGGATGAAGCAAATACATATAACACTACTAATCCTTTTGAGATAGAGAGAAAAATCACTTACAATGAGCTAGTATTAGCTAAAGATTTTATAGACGAATACAGAATATTTTATGGTAGAGTTGATAAAAAGTATTCTGAATTTGATACTTTAGGTCACAATAAAAGCAATTCCGTATTAGCAACTATCAAAAGAAAATATATAAAACTTAAAAGCAAATCTTTGGCTGATGAACTCTTTTTTGCCATTATCGATAATATAAGAGAAGAGATACTTGAAAGTTCAAACTTTATCCAAATACCAATTGATGAACTTGATTTATGTATAGATATTTTAGTCGTTGATGCTTTTATTCGTTGTAAAATATTTGAAAATCCAGAAGGATATAATTATGCTTCTTCCTGATAATATACATCCAAATAATAGCATTTATTATAATGGAGCAATAGTTTTAAATATTTTACAAGAACATAAAAATATAGAGATGTTAGCACTTTATGATTTGGTAAAGAAAAATAATAATATGACCTTTCCTATTTTTATCTTATCGCTAGATTGGCTCTATTTGATTGACAGTGCGATATTAAAAGAAGAAAAGGTTGTGCTATGTTCTTAAAATCGCTAATTATCTCTACACCCACTAAAGTTATTCGAGAAATCAACTTTAAAATGGGTATTAATCTAATTGTAGATGAAAGCACAGAAGAACATATCACAGGTAATAGTGTTGGTAAAACAACAGTACTTAAACTCATTGATTTTTGTTTGGGTGCCAATTCTAAAGTTATTTATGAAGACCCTGAAGATAAAAAAAAGATTTATACATTAGTCAAAGATTTTTTAGTAGAAGAAGAAGTACTTATAACACTAACACTAACTGAAAACCTTAGCGACGATGATGCAAAAAAGATTATTATAGAGCGAAACTTCATAACGCGTGGTAAAAAAATAATACGACGCATTAACGGCAAAGATTATCTTGAAACAAATCAAAACAAAGAAAAAGAGTTTGAACTTAAACTAACAGAGTTACTATTTCCTAAACATATAGCATCAAAACCTACCTTGAGACAAATAATATCTCATAATATACGCTATAAGGATTTGAGTCTCAATAATACACTCAAAACTCTTGATAGATATACTTCGGATGTGGAGTATGAAACTTTATATCTATTTTTATTAAATTGTGACTTTAGCAGTGGAAATCAAAAACAAGAGATTTTGCAAAAAATAAAACAAGAAAATACATTTAAAAATCGTTTAGAAAAGAACCAAACAAAATCAACTTATGAAGCATCGTTAGCTTTAATAGATAGCAAGATTGCAAATCTCAATAAAAGAAAAAAAACTTTTAATACTAATGAGAACTTTGAAAAAGACCTAGAATCATTAAATAGACTAAAGTACGCTATAAATTTATTAAGCTCTGACATTAGTAAACTTACAATGCGTAAAGATTTAATTGAAGAGACACAAGAAGAACTATTATCAAGTCAATCTAGTATTGATTTAAAACAATTGGAAATGATTTATAAACAAGCAAAACGAAATATTCCTACTTTACAAAAATCCTTTGAAAATATGGTTGCATACCATAACCAAATGATAAAAGAAAAAACACTATACATTACAAAAGAGTTGCCATCACTGCTTAGAGCATTAGAAAATAAAAAACATGAATTACAACAAATGCTAAAAGAAGAGAATCAGCTAACAAATGTTCTTGCCAAAAGCGACTCTTTTGAAGCATTAGAAGAGTTAATTATTGAACTCAATGAAGAGTATAAGAAAAAAGGAGAGTATGAAAGTATTATAAGGCAATTAGAAGAAGTAGAAAATAATCTTAAGGAGTTTAATAGTGACTTGGAGCAAATAGATAATGAACTATTTTCTGATGACTTTGAAACTATTGTCAAACGACAGCAACTTAAATTCAATAAACACTTTTCTAATATCTCTAAACAACTTTATAATGAAGAGTATGCTCTAAAATATGATATAGAGACAAATAGAGAAGGTCAAAAGCTTTACAAGTTTTCTGCCTTCAATCTAAACTTTAGTTCTGGAAAAAAACAAGGAGAAATAACTTGCTTTGATATCGCCTATACACTATTTGCAGATGAAGAGAATATCGACTGTATGCATTTTTTATTAAATGATAAAAAAGAGTTAATGCATGACAATCAATTGGTTAAGATAGCTGAACTTGTCAATCAACAGAATATTCAATTTGTAGCTTCTATACTAAGTGATAAATTGCCTCAAAAACTAAACAAGGAAGAGTATTTTATTGTGAAACTATCTGAGGATAAAAAATTATTTAGGATTGAAAATTTCTAATAATTGACCTAATTATAGCTTGTTAAATTTTCTCATTCCCATGGCTCCCGATGGGAATGCCTACGAGAACGATAACCCAATCAACCAAGACAATATCCCCTCTACACAATGCCATCATCAACAGCTCCATCCTCCATGGGGTCTTTTTTACTTGCTTTGGCTACTCTTTGGAGTAGTTTGCGTTTTTTCTTTTTTTCTATCTCACCAACAAAGGCTTCAAACGAATCTTCCCGTCAAATTACCCATCAAAAGCCCTTTCTATGGGGAATG
>DYMA01000275.1 GCA_020721815.1 Sulfurovum sp.
AAGAGTTACCAAGCTACAAACTTGTCCTTGAAAAAGGGATTGAACGAGGGATTTCACAGGGGATTTCACAGGGGATTTCACAGGGGATAATTAGCAGTGCCATTAAAATGATAACCAAATTTAAACTCTCTATCGAAGAGGTAGCCAAAGAGCTTAATATCTCCATTGATGAGCTTAAAAAACATTTGGATAATAAGCAATGAAACGCAAACTATTAACACTGCCCCTTATAGGGAGGGTGTCAATTTATTGCACCAAAAGCCCAAAGAAACCATAAACCCCAGTGGGAAAGAGTATGCTTTAAAACGGATTGAGGTTGCTATCCTCTTTGCGTTTGGGCTGGAGATAGATGGCGTTCATTAATGCTCCCGATTCAAAATTCTCTTGAAGCCCTTGATAGTCTCGATGCATGGCGTTGCGAATGCGTCTAAAGACCGTCTCGATAGGTATCTCCTCATCATCCAAATGGCGTACCAAATAGTAGGCATAGGGACTTAGAGAGCTATCGTGAAGCCCTGCATCGTGGGCTTGTTCGTTGATACGTGTAGCGTAGGATTTGATTGTAGAGGTGGGTTCTTTGTAGGAGTAGTTTTGATCAATCTCTCTAGGGAGTGTGGTGCGAACCACTTCAAAATCGTACCCACGGTAGAGTCCTTTTTTGTCGTTTGAGTCTTTGTGGGTGTAGTTTTGACACGCATCAATGGCGATGATATTGTTTTTGGCTTTGGCTTTTCGCAACGTTTCGTAGAGTTTGTGAATGCTCACAAGTACCTCTTTGTCGCTATCAACCATCATCATAAAGGTCTCATTGCTATTGGGGTGAAGTGTATTGGCATGACCTGAAAAGTAGAAAAAGGTTGTCGTTTGCGGGTTGATTTTGGATTGAAAAGCTTTGAGAGCCTCTTCAAACTCCTCTTTGGAGGTATCGTGTACCGTGACTACATCAAAACCCAAACTTTGAAGTCTTTGGCTTACTGCTTTAGCGAATCTTCCCAAATTAAAGATAGCTTAAAGCACTTAAAGCCCCCAGTGT
>DYMA01000276.1 GCA_020721815.1 Sulfurovum sp.
TTATGTTCAATGACAGCCGAGAAATAGGTGAACCGAATCTTTTTGCCATATTTGCCTGCTTTGGCATTTTTGAGCTTTTTGTGTTTTTCATACACAGCGTTAAGTGTTTTCTCTTTGCCTGCAAAGTTCCAAATCCTATTGTTATTGGCAATACGTGAAATGACTCTTAAGCCCAAATCGTTCATCTCTTGGAGAAATGCTGGTTTAGAGTACCAACTATCCACAAGGAGATAATCAGCATATATGCCACTCTTTACGGCTCTTTTGACCATATCAATAGCTATCTTGGATTTCCCGTCCATAATCTCTAATCGTCGCTTGTAAGCAGTGGAGCGAACATCTAACTCTTGTGTGAATGCTTCAAATTTTACTCGTGCATAGTTTCCCATAGCAATAGCAAAATCAACCATAAAGTTAGAGTAGCCGTCACTGTAGTTGAGTGAAACCACATTAATACCTCTGATGTTTCTTTTCTCTTTATTGCTCCAAAGAGCATCACGACTCCCCTCAATATATTTGCCTGTTTTCCCCTCTACAGTATCATCAACAATAAAGACTTTGATTGTATTGGCATCTTGGACTTTATGTAAACGCTTTAGGATTTTTAAAGTACTCAAAGAGAGAAGTTTTCTCCAATTATAACTGCTGGTTTGCAGGAGTCTGTAATAGGTGTCTTTTTTAAAACTGTTATTGCTTTGAGCTATAAAGGTTGATATCTTTTTATTCATCACCAGCATATAGACAAAATGCAATACGACAAGATAAGGTGCAACTCCCTCCCTCTTTTTTACAAAGCCAGAACTTTTTAGAATGGTTTTTATGTTGAGCAGTTGTAAGGTTTGATAGATTGGATTTCTTAGAGTTGTGTTGATGGCGGATGTAATTTGTTCTTGGAGATTCATTTGGCTAAATTCTTTATTTGAATTATAGCTAAAAGTGCGTAAAATAGGGCTTTGGTGAACTTTTTAGATATGTCAATAGAGACAAAATAAATCAAACCAATCCAACCCAATCCTCCTAAAAACAGTGATTG
>DYMA01000135.1 GCA_020721815.1 Sulfurovum sp.
AAAGCCCGTATTTACGAGGTTTTATTGGGGAGTTGGGTGGGAGGATTCGTTAAAAAACTTCGGTCGCTAAAGGTTTTGGATAAAAAAGAGCCTCTGTAGTCGCTTCCGTGGCATACTTTGCATTGTGTTGCGTCACGCTCTGCTGCATCTTCATGATCTTTTACCCACTCGTTTCCTATTGGGTGCATACCGTGAGGACCTCCCGTGGTGGTTTTGGGTGTAGTTGTGTGGCATGCGTTGCACTGAGCTATCGTTCCTGTGTGTCCTTGAATGGAGATGCTTACTAGATTGTCCGCATCATTGGCGGGATAGATTGCATGGGGCGAACCGTGACACGCGCTGCATTGCAAATCACCGTGTCCTTTGCTAAAGCGATAGAGACTTTTGCCATGAGTGGGAGTATTGGGCATTGTGGCAAATTTGCTATCAACAACGGCTCGCAAGGTATTGGTAAGTGGGTCAATGGCGGTGATTTCTCGTTTGCCATCGTGGTGACATGCTTGACAGTTTGGCTGATCCATCCACCCCTCACGCTTAGCATCGCCTACATGATTCATTGTTCCATGACAACTTTGACAATCCATTACACTGCTTCCGTCGCTGTTTTTGGGAGACCCCATCGCTCCTCTTAGGCACTGCGTTTGACTTCCTGGATGACAAGTGTAGCATGAGGTTCTATGGGTGCTATCGTTGAGTTTCATTTTTGTATTTGGATCGATAACATTGGCGTGTTTGGAGTGAATGACTTGTGTCAATGACTTTAATCCCAAACCGACATTGGGCAAGGCATTTGATTTGTGACACGCTACACACAAAATAGGTGTACCGTTTGCAGCTGTTGTCTCCAATCCTGCTTCATTATAGATATATCCTTTGGCTTTGAGTGCATCGTAGTTGTCTTTAATGGCATTGGGATTTTTTTGGTCATGAAGTCGCAAGATGTTGAGTTTGTAGTCTTTTTGCACATCACTCTCATTGACCCAACCCTTTAGCGGTTTGGCATCGTTTGTGCTTAAGGTGCTAGAGTGACACCGTTTGCAATCCATCTCATCGCTTACGGGCAAAACTGTTTTGGTTTGAGCCAATACATTGCTGTTGCTATCTTTGGCTACTACTTTGACGAGTGGATAGTAGTTTTTGCTCCCATCATCGTTGTAGGGTGTGATTGGAATACCCTCCGCCTCCCAATAGTTATGCGTCTGATTGTAAGTCATTGCTTTGGGTGTCGTTGATGGTGTAGGATTGCCTGTAAGTCCTGTATCGCTATTGGGCGATGCTCCAAATAGGTCTCTTGCATAGTCCCAAAAATTGGTTTTGGTGTAGCTTGTGGTATTGATTTTGCCATCGGTTCCTGTGGTGGATTCATAGGTGAGTGTGACTCCTGAAGTGACCAAATCACCATTTTTATTTTTAATTTGCGCATGAAGGTTATTATAAGGCGGCAAAATTGAAAATACAGAGTAGTCATTGCCATCCATACAGTGCATACCCAAATCATTCCAAGCACTCAACACATAGCTACCGTTATTGGTATCAACCGTTACATTTGTCGATAGGTTACCATTATCAACCGTGTTGCTATCTACATTTTCGTCATTGTTATCGACATCAATAGTATCCGTGGAGATTGTAGATGTTCCCAGATCTCGACTCGTACCACCGCCACACCCCACAAACAGAAGCATTGCGATTATATACAAAACTCTACCAAACTTGTTCATCTAAGACCTCCTTAAAAATAGTAAAAGTTATACAATTATACTTCAAGAAGTGTTACTTAAGTGTTGGCTATCAATGAAAAGAGTATCCAAAGTTTACATCCAAACTGTTGTGCAAATCATCATCGAAAATTTGATGCCCGTACGAGAGTGTCATAAAATAGTTATCACTAAGCTTATAAAAAACGGTACTTTGCAAAAGATTGATATCGTGTTCTATGCTAAATTTGCTTTTACGGTGACTGTATGCTATGTTTGCGTAGAGTTTGTCGTTCAAAAAATACCCACTGCCCAAGTATTTGCTTGAAATATTTTGAATCGACGTATTTGGCTCTTTGTCATTGACGATTTCATACCCCAAGCCACCAAAGAAGGAGAGTTTGGTATCGTGATAGTAGATAAAAGAGCTTTGCAGTATCCAATTGGTTTGATTGCCCGTGAAATCATAAGTAGGTAGTTTAACTCCTACTCCCAAAGAGAATTTAAGCTGGTTTGTTATATCAAAAGAGCGTTTGATTTTGATAGCAGTATCTTCAAGTCCGCTATTGTGAGCATCGTGATAGTATCCCAGTGCCAAAGAGTAGCTCCAGTTATCATGATAGTAGTTGATACCCATACGACTGCTATGGAGTCTCTCTTCATCTTTTGGCACATCGTCGTTGTGGCTTAGGCTATAGCCAAATGTGATATAAAACTCATTGGAGCTATCTTGCGGAAGCTTTAAAATGGCACTCGAACATCCCGTGGCATCTACTTCATGGAAAAATGGAGTATTTTTGCATTTGTCCAAATGGTTGGGTACTCCATCCATATCATCATCGCCTAGAGCAAAATTTGTCACAACAGCCCCCAAGAGGAGAATACGGCTACCTTTTGTCATGATGAGACTCCCCCAAATGCGATTTGAAGTTTTCAATCATATTTGACAATCCATCTTCGGATTGATTTTCAATCTTGATTTTGGTATCTTTGCTTGAAAACTCTTTGAGGGAGCGGTTATTATCCAAACTCTTTTGAAGTTTTTTGATAGCTTTGAGTCGCTCTTTTTGGTGCATTAATGCAATATCTTTTTTGATGCTATTCATCAATTCAAACCTCTCTTTTGCGGGTGTTTTTTTCAATTTTTCAATTTTATCATCGATAGAGTTGGCGTAAACCAAAGCGATAGTTATCAAGGCAATGGTTCCTGTTTTATACATTTTGAAACTCCAGTACAACTTTCGTCCCTACTCCCAGAGTTGATTGGATAGAAAATTTTATATGAAGTTCTTGAGTTAATTTATCAACGATATGCAAACCAAGCCCCACGCCTCTGCCTTGCTCTTTGTAGTATCTTTGTGTCGCTTTTTGGATATTCTCAATCCCTTTGCCTGTATCTTCTATGGTGATACGATGGTGTGTAATGGTGGTGATTACTTTGCCACGGGCATGATTGTATTTGGCTGCATTGCTTAAAAGGTTGTCGATTATGCGAGTCAATAGCTCTTCGTTGGTAGGATAAGACAAAGGAGCTTCTGAGTGAAATTCAAAAGTGATATTTGGGTATATGTTTTGAATATACTCTATGCGATTAGTAAGAAGCTTGTGTATATTAATGTCGCTTTTTTGAGACTTTGAGTTGTGCAAAAAACTTTTGAGATTGTTTTGCAACAACAAAATAGTATCAACACTACGCAAGAGACGCTCTATGGTATCGCTTTGGGACTCCTCTTTGAGCATATCAAGATTGATAAGTATTGAGGTAATTGGGGTATTGAAATCATGCAAAATATCTTTGATAAACTCATCATTGAGCAGCAAAGCCTTGCGAATGGGTCGTAAAGTATAGAGCGTCATAAAGATAGCAAGCAACAATAGTATCAACGAAACAACCATAAACTCAATCCAAAGCCCTTGCCTTATCTTGATTTTATCGTATTGCAGTTGCGTTTGCGGGTAGAGGATTTTGATGCAATATTTTTGAGATTGAGGGATGTAAAAAAAGGCATAGGCATCTTGATTTTCATAGAGTGTATTGAGTGCTTTGTTCTCTTGTGTGACAATATCAAAAACAAACTCTTTGCACTCCATGGAGTAGCTGCACAGTTGCATTTTGCTAAGCAGTGCTTTATTGTACTGCTCTTTGTTGGTACGGTATAGCTCAACAAAAAGCAACATCAACATCACCTCCAAAAGCCCAAAAAAAAGCAGAAGGTTTTTGATAAAAGACTCTTTTTCATAGTTTTTCAAGCATATACCCTTTGCCTCTAATATTGATAATTTCTATGTTGAGTTTTTGTTTGAGTTTGGTAATAGCAACCCTTAGGGCTACATCTGAGATATTTAAATCCAGCAAAATATCATCTTTTGAGACAATCTCATTGCGACGAAGCAGGAATTTTTCCAAAATCTTCAATTGAATAGTACCCAAATCAACGATTTGATTGTTGAGTTTGAGAATTTTTGATTCTCTATGGTAGGTAAGATTACCGTGGATGAGGAGGGGTTTGTCGAGTTTGGCTTTGATACGAATGAGTAGTTCTTGCGGATTGAATGGTTTTTTGATATAATCAATCGCCCCTAGCTTAAAGCCTTGTGCCATTGAGTGCATATCTTGCAGTGCGGTAATAAAAATCACATCGGTATCATCTTGTGCTTTACGAAGCCATGAGAGTAGCTCCAACCCACTACCACTGGGCAAATTAATATCAAATAAATAAAGATCGTATGAATTAGCAAAACTAAGCTCTTCCGCCTCTTGAATGGTTAATGCACAATCGACCCTATAGTGTGCTTTTTGCAAAAAAATTGCGAGTGTTTGCGAGAGTGTGTAGTCATCTTCAAGCAGCAGTATATTCATCATCAAGCACTTTGAAATCTCTATTAAGGATTCTTTTGGATATTTGCCAAAAGCATTTGGAGGCTTTTGATAGCCTCTGTTTTGTTGAGAACTTCAATATTTTTACTATCAATCTTTACTCCATCTAGCGTATTTTCCAAAATCAATCGCTCATGAAGTTTATCATAATAATCAATAACTTTATAGATTGCAATCGATGATGAGATACCTTTGGCACTAATAGTCTCTTGTTCTTGACAATAGATGCTCTCTTTGATGAGCAAATGGGTCTCTTGCGATATCCATATCTCATTGGGTTTGGCTTTGGATTCGATGCGACTTGCTAGATTAACCGCTCCTCCAATAATCGTATAATCCATCCTATCCTCACTTCCAAAATTTCCCACTGTGCAAAATCCTGTGTGAATACCGATGCGAATACGAAACGGTTTGACGATACCCATATCGTGCCAATAGCTCTCTATTTCTTTGACTTTGGCCATCATCTCAAGCGACATTTGCAAACAAGCCTTAGCATCGTTTTTGACTCCATGCGATGTAGGGTCACCAAAAAATATCAACATCGCATCCCCGATAAATTTATCAATGGTTGCACCGTATTTTAGAGCAATGAGGCTCATTTCATTGAGGTAGTGGTTGAGCAGTTGCGAAAGGTCTTCGGACTCCATGCTCTCAGTCGTAGCGGTAAAATCAACAATATCTGAAAAAAATATGGTGAGTTTTTTGCGTTTGGATTCGAGCTTGACATCTTGAACCCCCTCAAAAATCGAGCGGTATATTTGCGGTGAGAGATATTTGGAGAGTTTATTGGAAAGCTCTTTAAACATCTCATTTTTACTCTTTTCTTCAATAAGCTTAAGCTTGTGTTGATTTTGGATTTCAAGCTCTTTTAGGGCCTTTTCGATACTCATTACAAGTTCATTAAAGGCATTTGCCATCTTGCCTATCTCATCGTTTGAATCAATAGCGACTCGTTTGGTGTAATTTTTGCTTGAAGCAATCAAAAGAGCCGTTTGCGATAGATTGTTGATAGGTTTTGTAATCTTAGAAGCAAAATAGATAGATACTATAAAAATCAATACAACACCCGCCAAGAGCGACAAAAGAAGAATCAATTGAAAATGGTTGTAAAGCGTCAAAGATTGTTTTTTATCCATTGAGATGTAGAGTCTCATGTTTGCTAGTCTCTCAATTTTTTGCGATTTTGTGATGCTATCATCAAAGGCTTTGGCTTTGAAAAAGTATCTCTTGTTGTGTGTGTTGTGCAAGTAGAGCATTTGATTGGATTTGGATTTGAGTAGGGGTTTTAGATTTTCTGTATGATAGATTAGCCAGATTGTGCCTATTTTTTGATTATTAAAAGTACCCATTATTTCTCGTTGATATATTTTACTGCTGTTGGTATCTGCATTGAGTTTTGTTGAGAGTGCTTTGATATTGGATGAGGCAACGACTTCTTCTTTGAGGTTGGTGACAAAAAAATCACCCTTTAGTGCCATATCATCTTTTTTTTGTTTGAGTAGATTGGTGATTCGTCTATCAATATCAAGACTCACAATATCATCCATAATATCCAACTTAGCAATAAAAACAAACTCTTTTTCCAATGCCTCAAGCTCATTGTCCAAACGCTCTCCAACAAGCTCTAAACTAAAATCAATATCACGATTTAGTTGGTCTATTACCTCATTTTTGGTATTGTGAATAATATAGACAATGACAAGCAAATAGGGTACTAGACTTGTAAGCAAGAAAAGGAGTATCGTTTTGGTTCTAAAACGAATCTTCCCGTCAAATTACCCATCAAAAGCCCTTTCTATGGGGAAT
>DYMA01000136.1 GCA_020721815.1 Sulfurovum sp.
ACCGTTCGTGCCCAGCTTGTCGAAGCACTTTTTTAGCAGTTATTTCACACTCTTTCCAGCTTCGTAATGCCCTATTAGACTCTACAACCTCAACAAAACTACATACACAAAACCAACTATTAACCTCAAAAAACTATACTACTTTATGCAAAGTTATCGAGGGTTTATTGAAAGTGGAGAGATTATGGTGACGCATCAGACCAATAGAGCATTACGAAGCTGGAGCTTCGTAACAAGTAAAAATGAGATTTTTACCCAATATTCGTAAAGACAAACTGCACATCTTCATCGTCTTCAAGCTTGTCGATGAGTGTCTCTATCTCTTCCATTTGTGCGTCGCTTAGCTCTATTGGAGAGGTGGGGATGCGTTGGAGTTGGGCTTTTTTGAGTTGGAGTGTGCCGTTTTCTTCGATGGCTTTTGAAAGTGCACCAAAGCTCTCAAACGCACCGTAGAGTGTCATATCTTCATCGCCTACATCAAGCTCTTCAAGCCCTGCATCGATGAGTTCGAGTTCGAGTTCTTCGAGGTCTATGGCATCGTTTTTGGCGAGTACAAAGACAGCTTTGCGTGTAAACATAAAATCAAGCGAGCCGTTTTTGAGCGGTTCGGCTCCTCCTCTTTTGAGAATGGCTTTGACATTGGCTACGGTTCGTGTTTGGTTGTCGGTAGCGCACTCGATAATGAGCTGTACTCCATGGGGTGCTTTTGCCTCATAGGATACCTCCATAATCTCACTGGCATCTTTGCCATTGGCTCGTTTGATAGCCGCTTCGATGTTGTCTTTGGGCATATTTTGGGCTTTGGCACTGAGGATTGCCGTACGCAATTTGGGGTTCATATCGGGGTCACCTCCCCCCTCTTTGGCCGCTATGGTGATAATTTTTGCCAATTTTGGAAATATCCGTGACATATTTCCCCATCGTTTCTCTTTGGCTGCACGACGGTATTCAAACGCTCTTCCCATTTGATTTCCTTAAAGTGTAAAGTAGTTTAATAGGCGTAATTATAGCACAAGCTTTTTAACTCTCCCCATTTTTTAAAAATCAATCCAAATTTATCAAAACGAGATTACAAATCTTACTATTTGGTTATAATTTTACTATATAAACACAAGGAGTTTTAAATGTTACGTCGTTACTTCAAAAAGCTTGTTTTGGCTATCGTGCTTAGTGCTTCGCTCACCTTTACGGCTTGTACCCCTTATGAAGAGGATATGTTGGCTGCGGGTGCGGCGGGGTATGTATTGGGTTCATACAGCTACCCACGCTACACCAATCGCCCCTACTATTTTATGACAATCGCTACTACTACGGTGGGGCTTATCGCAACGGTCACTACTACTATCGTGGCAGACGCTTAGCACACGGTCACTACTATGCTCGTCCTCACTACCACCCTAAACCCTATGTAAACGCTAGACCCTATCGATACGATTACCGCCCAAATCCCCGACCCTATAGCAACAGATACTACAACCATCATCACAAACCAAACGGTGCAAGAACCAACTACACCAACCGCTATTATCAAAAACCCATAAACACCAACTACACCAACCGCTACCACAAACAACCCATAAGAGGCAACCACCCCAATCGCCCCTATGTCAAGGATAGAAACAATCCACGGGTTCACGGCAACCACCCCAACCGCACCCACCGCCCCAAACCTTTTAGTGGCCCAGAGGATACCAACAATCGACGACGAAGGGATTAGACTCCCTTTGGATTTGACAAATAGTATAAAAGTATTTATAATATCATTATTTGATATACTAAAGGCATAGTTTGTATCGTTGGAATGAAGAAAAAAGTGCATGGCTTAAAGCAACACGAGGTTTTGCCTTTGAAGATGTTGTAATGGAGATGTCAAAAAATGGGGTACTTGATAATTACAAACACCCAAATAGCCAAAAGTATCCCAATCAATATATTTACGTTATTCGATTGGGTGGTTATGTACACTACATACCCTATCTTATTGATGGTCAAGATATATTTCTAAAAAATATCATTCCAAGTCGCAAACTCAATAAAAAATACAAAGGAGAGTAGATGCAATACGATAAGGATGAATGGGAATTGCTAGAAGATATTGAAAGTGGAGCAGTAGAATCGATGAGCTTTGACAACGAGAGCATCAAGCAACACGCCGCCAAAACGCTAGAGTATCTATCGCAAAAAAAACAAATCAGTATCAATATGAAACAATCGGATTTGGATTTTTTGAAACAAAGAGCCAATGATATTGGCATATCCTATCAAAATATCATTCAAGCATTGGTTCACAACTACACAATAGGAAAAATCGAACTCAAAATATAAGCCATTATGCTACAATATCGCAAAATTTTATACTAGTGGCAACTTATGAGAATCAAATCAATTTTTACCAATAGCTTTGGGATACTTACTTCTCGCATTTTGGGATTTGTGCGTGATATTTTAATGGCATCGGCTTTGGGGGCGAGTATCTTTAGCGATATATTTTTTATTGCTTTTAAATTTCCCAATCTTTTTCGTCGTATTTTAGCCGAGGGGGCATTTGTGCAGAGCTTTTTGCCCTCTTTTGTCGCCTCACGCAACAAAAGCGTCTTTGCTACGGCTATTATGTTGCGGTTTTTGCTCTTTATTGTTTTGGGTTCTTTGGTTGTCAATCTCTTCGCCCCCACGGCTACCAAAATATTGGCAATAGGCTTTGATGAGGCTACGGTTGCGTTGGCAGCGCCTTTGGTGGCGATAAACTTTTGGTATTTGGATTTCATCTTTTTGGTTACCTTTTTGGCGACATTGTTGCAATACAAAGAGCATTTTGCCACGACGGCTTTTTCGACGGCATTGCTTAATATCGCCATGATTGGTGCCTTGATACTCTACGCCAAAGAGGACCCCTACACCATCGTCTATGCTTTGAGCTTTGGTGTGCTTGTGGGGGGATTGCTGCAGCTTGTTTCGCATATCATTGTGATTAAGCGGTTTAATCTCCATCGACTCTTTGTAGGAGGGTGGAAATATCGCCGCAAAAAGGATATATCCAAAGAGCAAAGCCAATTCAAATCCCAATTTCTTCCTGCGATTTGGGGAAGCTCGACGGCACAAATCGCTGCTTTTATCGATACATGGCTAGCATCGTTTTTGGTGACGGGTTCGATTAGTTATCTCTATTACGCCAATCGTATCTTTCAATTGCCCCTAGCCCTCTTTGCTATCGCTACGGCTACAGCTCTTTTTCCTGCTATCTCCAAAGCCTTGAAAAACAACAAAGAGGAGACCGCCTACGCCCATCTCTCCAAAGCCTTTTGGCTACTCGCCTTTACCCTTGGGTTTGCGATGATAGGGGGCGTGGTGCTATCGGAAGTGATTGTTGCACTGCTCTTTGAACGGGGTGAGTTTGGTGTTAATGATACCCATGATACCGCTTGGGTGTTGGTGATGTATATGGTGGGATTGTTGCCTTTTGGACTGGCTAAACTCTTTTCGCTTTTTCTTTTTGCTTCGTACCGTCAAGGCGTAGCGGCCAAAATTGCATCGGTTTCGCTTATTGTTAATATCCTCCTCTCGCTTCTTTTGATGGAGAGCATGGGGGCGGCGGGATTGGCTTTGGCTTCGAGTATCGGCGGATGGGTGCAGTTTGTTATGACGCTTCAAGCCGTAGGTTGGCACCACCTGAGAGATATTTTACACTCCCGATACTCGCTCTATTTTGTACTATCCATGCCGCTTTTTACATTGGCTATGGTGGGTATAGGTTATCTTGTGGTATAACGCCTTGGAAGTGCTATTTTAGTCGCACCTATTGGCTTTTGGGACTAAACTCTCACTTCCGATAAGAGTCCCTAGCGTCAATGATTGTTTCGCACGCTACAAAACTTCAAAGAGAGGATCAAATGGACTTCAAACCCTCCAAACTTCTTGCCAATCGCCATCTTCAAACCCTCTATCCTGCTTTGTTTCATCGTGATAGTAAGCTCCCTTTTGAAATCGAAACATTTACCTTAAGCGATGGGGATTTTGTCGATTGTTATTGGCTAGGCAGAGATGCATCTAAACCTATTGTTATTGTGTTTCACGGATTGGGCGGTTCGTATCGATCGGGTTATATTGGACGCACCATGGAGACCCTCTCACGCAACGGTTTTAGCACCGTTTTGATGCACTTTCGAGGGTGCAGCGGACGTATCAATCTCCATCCTAGAGCCTATCATAGTGGCGATACGGGCGATGCGTTGGAGTGGATAGAGGAGGTTTTTAGACGCTATGAGGGGGTTAGGGTTCATCTTATTGGTTTTTCGCTAGGGGCAAATATGCTCCTCAAACTCTTAGGTACGCACAAGCTCCCCATAACCTCCGCCATTGCTATCTCGCCCCCGCTTGATTTGGCACTCTGTGCCGATAGAATCAATAGCGGATTTTCACGCTTCTATCAATCCATCATGATACAAAACCTCAACCGTTTCGTGCTTCAAAAGTTTCAACACCACGACTACGAGAAGCTCATTGGCTTAAAAAAGCATGAGGTTGCCCAAATCAAGACCTTTTGGGAGTTTGATGAACGCTACACCGCTCCTATTCATGGATTTGACAATGCAAAACACTACTACAAAGACTCAAGTGCTTTGTACTATTTGCCCTCTATCGCAACGCCTACGTTGCTCATTATGGCTCAAGATGACCCAGTGACCTGCATCGATTTTGTACCGCCCAATCTCTCTAGTAGCATCGAAGTGGAGTTTCCTACGCAAGGGGGTCATGTGGGCTTTGTGGGCGGTGGAGCTTTTGGGGTCTATTGGTTAAGCAAACGCATCGTGGAGTATCTGCTCAATAGCTAATGAGATTTATCGTTTAATAATAAGATAGACAAAAATAGGTACTCCAATGATAGAAGTCACAACACCAATAGGAATATTAGCCCCACCGTGAAGAGTGCGTGAGAGGGTATCACATACTACCAAAAAGAGTCCGCCGTAGTAAAATATCGGTAGGATGAGCTTGTCGATACTTTGTTTGTAGATACGTTGGATGATATGGGGGATAATGAGTCCCACAAAGCCAATGGGTCCTACAATACTCACCACTACCCCCATAGCAACGGAGACGATAGAGAGGATAATAGTGCTACTTTTGGCACTATTGACACCCTTCAAAAGAGCGTAGTCGTAGGAGATAAGCATGAGTTGAATATCTTTTTGGTAGTGTTTGGTGAGAGCAAGGATAGCCAAAGCACTCATTGCCAACGCCCACACATCCTGCTTTGCTATATCCAAACTTCCCATTGTGAAACGTACGATGGTGTAGTTTTGTTGGAGGTTGCTCATATAAAGCACCACCATAAGCCCCGCCGAATAAAAAAAACTCATTGCAATACCGATAAGAAGCATCGAATCTTTGTCGTAATAGCGTACGCGCATTGAAAAAATCAGATGAATCAAGAGTGTCGAGATAGCCCCCAAAAATCCAAAAAGATAGCTTAGTGTCGCATATCCCCAAACAATCGCCACGGCTACCCCAAACGAAGCACCACTAGCAACCCCCAAAGTATAAGGAGAGGCTAGAGCGTTGCGAAAGATGCTTTGAAAAAGCATTCCACTGAGTGCCAATACCCCTCCAACCAAAAAAGCCCCCACAGCACGAGGGAGACGAAGCTCAACCACGATACGATAATCCATCGAGCTTCTATCCAAAAGATTGGCAACATCAAGCTCAATTTGCCCCACAAAAAGCGAAACCAAAGCCAAAAGCAGCGTAAGAAGTATCCAAAAAGTTTTCATGGGTGTAGGGTTGTGTCTTTTGAGTATTTTGCAATCATTATCGACTCTTGGGCATCTATTTAAACCTAATTTGCACATTCAATTTAAAAAAATATTTTCCATTTTCTTTATAAATATCAAACATTTTATACCTATTAGAACTAGGAGTATCAAGCTTAATATTATCAATTAAATATTTATCAACAATGTTTTTAAAATATATCAAATCAAGTAAATAGACTTCGCCTGTTTTTGTTACAAGTATAATTCCACCAGTAACTTCATTGGTTCCATTCCATTGTTTTCCTGCTCTCATACCAAATGTTACCGCATTTGCAAAGTCGCCAATCTTCTTTTTATAAAAAATAGTTTCATCTGGACTTTTAGAAATCAATGAAATAAGTTTTTTGATCTCTTTTTGATTATGTTCATAGGACAAAAGAAGCATTTGAGCTAATATTTCATCAAGTTTTGAATCAATAAGTTTTAAATTATTTCTAAAAATAGAACTTTCTGTTTGAATAAAAGAAAAGATTGCACCTTTTGATTTTAAGAAGTTACATCTATCTAATAGTTTTTTTGAAGTGGTTATATTATTGGATTGATTCATAATCGAATCATCTATACCTGTTACTTC
>DYMA01000137.1 GCA_020721815.1 Sulfurovum sp.
ATTGGTTGGGTAAATGCACCAATTGCGGGGCGTGGGATAGTATGATAGAGCTTAGCGGTGAACAAATAAAGTTCCTTGAAACAACCAAGACGCTTTCTACTCACACTGCAAAAGCTCAATCGATTGTGGATATTAAGCACGATAATCTTATGCGTTTCACCTCCTACTCCAAAGAGCTTGATTTGGTATTGGGCGGGGGGATTGTGACGGGTTCTTTGACGCTTATTGGAGGCAGTCCAGGGATTGGTAAATCAACCCTTTTGCTTAAAATCGCAGGTAATCTAGCCAAAAACAACCAAAAAGTCCTCTATGTATCGGGCGAAGAGTCAGCAGGACAAATCAAAATACGAGCCGATAGATTGGGGGCAAATGAAAAACAGCTCTATTTGCTTTGCGAAATCAATCTGGGTTTGGTTTTGCAAGAGATGAGTACCAACCGCTACGATTTTGTGGTTATTGACTCAATCCAAACACTTTATAGCGACGATATTCCCTCCGCACCTGGTTCGGTCACACAAGTGCGTTCTATCACATTTGAACTCATGCGTATCGCCAAATCGATGGGGATAGCGATTTTTATCATCGGTCATATCACCAAAGATGGCTCTATTGCAGGACCTCGCATACTCGAACACATGGTGGATGTGGTACTCTATTTTGAGGGAGATAGCAACTCTGAACTAAGACTGCTAAGAGGTATCAAAAACCGTTTTGGAAGCACCAATGAGGTAGGTATCTTTGAGATGAACAAAAGCGGACTCCACGATGCCAAAAGTATGGCAGGGCGGTTTTTCAACAAAGACAAACTCCTTGCAGGTTCAGCCCTTACGGTGATACTGGAGGGGAGTCGCCCTATTATTGTCGAGATTCAAGCCCTCGTAAGCGATGCCCAAGGGTATGCCAAACGCAGTTCAACAGGCTTTGACAACAATCGTTTGGTGATGCTTTTGGCGTTGCTTGAAAAAAAACTAGGATTGCCTTTTAGTACCCTAGATGTCTTTATTAATGTATCGGGAGGTATCAAAATCGCCGAGCCCTCTGCCGATTTGGCGGTGATTGCTGCTATTTTGAGCAGCTACCGAGATAGAGCTATTGATTCCAAATCGATCTTTATGGGTGAGGTGAGCCTTACGGGTGAAATTATCGAAGTATCCAACATGATGCTGCGTCTCAAAGAACTCGAAACACAAGGATTTACCAAAGCCATTGTCCCTACCAAAGCACTTGAAGCAACGCCTATTAAATGTTTTGTAGCAAATGAAGTCGCAAAAGTAGTAGAGTGGATGTAGGGTTTATACAAGCCTTAGATTATTATGCTATAATTAAATCCTACCATCAGCACACCACAGGAAAACGATTATATGAAAAAGAGTATTACACTTATCGGTAATGGAAATATGGCACTTTCAATCGCCAAAGGATTGCAAAAGCACTACAGCTTAGAGGTTGTAGGTCGCAATATGGATAATCTCAATACATTTGAAACAAAACTTGAAACTCCCATTGAAAAGCACCTGCTTGATGGTTTTAATATGGATGATAAAAACATTATTTTGTGCTTCAAACCCTACAATGTCGAAGAGGTAGGCAACAAACTCAAAGGAAAAGCAAGGCTTTTGACCTCTATTTTAGCAGGAACCAAGCTAGAGACCATTGCCCAACACATCAAAGCAGCATTTTATATCCGTGCCATGCCCAATCTAGGAGCGAGTGTGGGAGCATCCATGACGACGGTTACGGGCAATATAGAACACAAAGAAGAGGCTTTGGGACTCTTTGAGACCATTGGAGAGACACTTTGGCTCAACTCCGAACAAGAGATTGATATGGCTACAGCACTAGCAGGAAGCGGGCCGGCCTATTTGGCAATGGTAGCTCAAGCCCTTAGTGATGGGGGAGTCAAAGAGGGACTCAAACGAGAAGATGCCGATAGATTAATGCAAGGACTCTTTAGGGGCTTTGGAGAGCTTATTCGACACGAAGAAGCCCCCCGTATCAAAAATTCCGTAATGAGTCCAGCGGGTACGACGGCTTACGGTTGCTACGCTCTTGAAAAAGCAGGAATAAAAGCAGCTTTTATGGACGCAGTTAGTGCTGCCCACACCAGAGCCAAAGAGCTATCTTGAAAGAGTGGATTTATACTCCCATTACGAAAACAAAAGGCAAACAATGGTTATATTTGATAGCGTCAAAAAAGAAAAAGTAGAATTTGCACCCATCAAAGGCAATGAAGTCTCTATCTATCTGTGCGGCCCTACGGTTTATGATGATGCGCATTTGGGGCATGCTCGTAGCTCTCTTAGCTTTGATATTTTGGTACGCACCCTTAAGGCATTGCGATACAACGTAACGCTTTGCAAAAACTTTACCGATATTGATGACAAAATCATCGCCAAAGTCAAACAAAGCGGCAAATCATTGAGCGAAATTACAGAGCTTTATACCCAGCGATATTTGGATGATATGGACGCACTAGGAGTCCAAAGAGCCGATATAGAGCCCAAAGCTACCGAGTCGATGGATGCTATACGAGATATGATTGTTAAGCTCATTCAAAAAGATTTTGCCTATGTCGTGGAGGGTGGGGATGTCTATTTTGATAGTTCCAAAGATGCGCATTATGGCTCTATTTCGCATCAAGTCGTCGAAGATAGTGCAACGCAAAGCAGGATTGAACACACCAGCCACAAACGCAACCCCAAAGATTTCGCTCTATGGAAAGCATGCGCTAAAGATGAGACGATATGTTTCGATAGCCCCTTTGGCGAGGGTCGTCCAGGGTGGCATATTGAGTGTTCGGCGATGATTGATAAGCATTTTTGCGGTAATGAAGATTATACCATCGATATTCATGGAGGTGGGGCGGATTTGCTCTTCCCTCACCACGAAAACGAAGCAGCCCAAAGCAGGTGTCACAGCGGCAAAGAGGTGGCAAAGTATTGGATGCACAACGGCTTTGTGCAAATTGATGGCGAAAAGATGAGCAAATCGCTGGGCAATAGCTTTTTTATCAAAGATGCTTTAAAGGCTTACGATGGAGAGGTGTTGCGGTTTTATCTCATAAGTGTGCATTATCGTAATGATTTTAATTTCAACGAAGAGGATCTTCAAGCCTCAAAAAAACGCCTTGATAAACTCTATCGTCTCAAAAAACGTCTCCCCTCCAGTGGTAGTAGCGTCAATAAAGCGTTTAAGAACAAACTCCTTGAGGCTATGAGCGATGACCTCAACATCTCAAAGGCGTTGAGCGTAATAGATGAGATGGTGGGAGAGGGCAATGAGGCACTCGATAGAGACTCCAAAAACAAAGCCCTCAAAAAAGAGCTTCTAAGCAATATTGAGTTTATTGAAGAGCTTTTGGGTATTGGGGGCAAAGAGGCTGTAAGCTATTTTCAAATAGGTGTCGATGAGACGACCAAAGCAACGATTGAGAGAGTCTTAGAAGAGCGAAACCTAGCCAAAAAAGCCAAAGATTTTGCACAAGCCGATGCCTTGCGTGAGCAATTGATGGCAATGGGTATTGCTATTATGGATACACCTACGGGGAGTGTTTGGGAGAGAGTTTGACTCCACCCTCCTTATTTTCTCATAATGTTTCAAAAAGAGTGACCAATTGTTCTTTTTGAAAGCTTTGTTGCATGTGCGTTTCAACTCCTTGCAAAAACAGGAGTCTAAATAATGATTGAATATTTGATATATTTTATACTAACACTTGCACTCTCTACTCTTTTTGCAGTGGCAGGATTGGGTTCTGCTATTGCTTTGGTGCCTCTGCTAAATATCTTGGGTCTGCCTTTTGACATTGTTAGGGCATTGGGTCTTTTTGTAAACTTTTTAACCACAGTAACGACAAGTTTTTTAAATTTTAAGAAAAATCTATTGGACAAAGCGTTTGTCTTGCCCCTTGTGATAAGCTCAATTATTACGGCTTATATAGGGGCTAAGCTCTCTTTGAGCATGGATACAGAAGTTGTCAAAAAGATATTTGGATTTACGCTATTGATATTGGCATCAATGATACTCTTTGCAAAAATACAAGCAAAAGGGAGAAATGAAAATTTTGATAAAAGGCTGCTTTTGGTGAGCGGATCAATTGGCGGCTTTTTTTCAGGATTTTTGGGAATTGGTGGTGGATCAATTATATCTCCTATTTTGATTTTTTTTGGGATACGAACCTAAAAAAATAGCCATAGGGATAACATTTGTGATACCTTTTTCCTCTATTGTTGCTTTTGGAAGTTATGCAACGGTAGTCGATATGGATGTGAAACTTCTAGCAACAGTATCACTGGGTGCAATCATGGGTGGGGCTATAGGGAATTATTTGCTCCATTTTAAAGTTTCATCACAAACGATAAAAAGATTAATAGCCCTTGTTTTATACATCTTGGCATTTAAAATGATTTTAGCATAAATAAAAAGATTTGTAATGATAAAAGTTTAGATAGAACTATCTATAGAACTCTACTCCCAAAAAAGGAGTAGATAAGAAACTTAAGCGTTTTGAGCTAGTTTTTCCATAGCCTCTTTGGCGTATTTAGTTCCCAATTCAAAGGCTTTTAGGTTGGCTTCGTGTACTTTTTTGGGTACTTTTGAGAGCATAACCGATTTGAGGTGTTCGGGTTCAATAGCATCCACGAAAGTGTTGGCGATAGACAAAGCAATAACGGACTGCGTCAATACCAACCCTACCTCCTCTTTGGCGATAGTGATGATGGGAATCTCTACGATATTCCATTTGTCTCTATCTGCTTGTGAAGGCTTAATCAAAGAGGGGTCAATAACAATCGTACCACCCTGCGATACCCCATTTTTAAACAGATCAAAACTCACCTGCGCAACCGAAAGCATAAAGTCAATCTCGCCGTCGTTTGCATAAGGGTAAAAAATCTCTTCATCATCAAGGGTAATATCCACAACCGTTGGACCACCCCGTACTTGCGATGTATAGGTGGCGGTTTTGAGACCGTATCCACCCGTTGTAATTTTCGCTTCAGCAAAAATCTCACCCGCAAGAAGAACACCTTGTCCACCAACTCCTGTAAATCTCATTAATGTTCGTGCCATGGTTCTCTCCTTAAATCTTTTTCTTAAAGTCGTCTTGTGTTACAAGACCTCTTTTACCTTGTTGAGCCGCTTTGATATCTTCGTACATATCGCAATACTCTCTAGCCTCTGTATCTTGTTTCAAGATTCCTGTAGGGAAGAGGTTGAGTTGCTCATCGGGAGTCATCTCATCGTACTTTTTCTTTGATACAGTAATGGAATCAATCCAGTTAAGGTTCTCCATTGCCGATTGCATTTTGTTTTTTCGTCCAAGGTTGATATGGCAGTTTGAGAGAATATCAAAGAAACTAAATCCTCTGTGTTTAAAGCCCTCTATAAATACCTTTTCGAGTTTTCGTGGTTCGGTTACTTTTTCTCTGGCTACAAATGTTGCACCCGCAGCAATTGCCAATTCGCACGCATCAAAGGTTGGGTCAATATTACCCGCTTTTTGCGATACTGTCCACATACCCTGAGGAGTCGTTGGAGAAGTTTGTGAGTTGGTGAGACCGTAAATGAAGTTATTGATAACGATAAAGTTGATATCAATATTTCTTCTACAACCGTGAATTGTGTGGTTACCACCAATCGCCAAAGCATCGCCGTCTCCACCTACACAAATGACGTGTTTATCGGGGTTAGCCAATTTTACACCCGTTGCAAATGCGACGGTTCGTCCGTGTGTGGTATGAATGGTATTGAAATCAACATACGATGAAAATCTTCCCGAACAACCAATCCCAGAAACCACGCATACATCATCTTTGCTCCATCCTAGCTTATCAACGGCTCGGATAAATGCCTTGAGGATAACACCATCCCCACATCCCCAACACCATAGTGTTGGCATCTTTTCAAGTCTTAAATAGTTATCGTAATTAAATGCCATCTTAGAATACCTCTTTTACTTTATTTACAATTTCATAAGGAGAGATTGCTCTACCGTTTACTTTGTAGAGTCCTTCTAAATCCAATCTTCCCGAAACTCTTTCAACCTCTTCGGTATATTGTCTAATATTGAGTTCAACACACAATACGTTTTTGGTAGCTCTTACAAGCTCTCCCATCCGTTTAGCAGGACTTGGCCAAAGCGTAATAGGTCTAAAGAGTCCCGCTTTGATACCGTCTTTTCTAAGGTGTCGAATCGCCTCTTTGGCAGCTAGTGATACCGAACCGTAAGCTACGATAAGAACTTCACCCTCGCTTCCATCAAAATCATCCAACATAAACTCTTCATTAAGCTCAATCTCATCGGTGTGCATCATGACTTTATCTTCAAGTCTTTGGATAAGTTTTCTACACGTCTCAATCTCTT
>DYMA01000138.1 GCA_020721815.1 Sulfurovum sp.
TTTGAAGCAAGTGGGCATTTTCAAGATCGGTGACAATACGGGGCAAATCCTCGTTGTAAAAACTCTCTGCTCGGACATCTTTGGGGTTTAATGAAACATCAAGCTTGTGATAGACCTCTTGGCAATGAGAAAGCGAAATCCCAATAAATCGCTCCCAAAGTTTAAGACAATGGCTATCACCTTGTTGGATTTTGACCACATACTCACGTGCGGTATTGGCAAAATGCGCATCTTCATCAAAGCGTTTTTTGGCAGCCTTGTAAAAAGCTTCGAGGTCTTTTAGTTCACCGCTTTGCTCCACGCCTTGGGCTTCGAGATAGGCAACAAGCATCCCAAACTGCGTCCCCCAATCACCAATGTGGTTTTGACGAATGACACAGTGTCCCAAAAACTCAAAAAGCTTTGCCAAAGCATCGCCGATAATTGTGCTTCTTAGGTGTCCTACGTGCATCTCTTTTGCCATATTGGGCCCTGAGTAATCGACGACGATGGTTTGAGCTTGAGGGGTTAATGCAACGCCTATTCTATCGTCTGCTAGAGCCTTTGTAGCGTAGCGTGAGAGTGTATCGTCGCTAAGCCAAATATTGATAAATCCCGCTCCTGCTACTTCGACTTTTTCGATAAGTCCATCGGTTTGGATATGGGATGCTACTTTTGTGGCAATTTCACGCGGATTGGTTTGGTAGAGTTTGGCTAGAGGCATAATGCCGTTGTATTGGTAGTCTCCAAATTGTGCCTTGGTGGCTTCATGAATAACAATCTCCCCTTGAGGCTCAATACCGCTCTGGATAAAAGCCTCTTGGAGTATAGTGGCAATGTGTGATTTTATTTTCATACCGTTTGGCTATTAGGCTTTGGTCTCTTGAGCTGTTGAAGCTTGAACCACCTGTTTTTCCTCTTTTTTCTCTAGATCTATCTTTTTGGCTATTTCAGGCTCATCATCGTCCTCTTTCATCTCTTTTTTAAAGCCTTTGATTGCTTTGCCCATTCCTTTGGCTAAATCGGGAATCTTTTTAGCTCCAAAAAGCAGCACAACAATGGCTAATATAACAAGAAGTTCTGGCATACTTGGCACACCCATGGTAATCCTTTTTTACTACTGTGTATTTATTAATCGGAGTATTATACACTCTTTTTTTTAATCTTACGATAGCTTACCCTTGGAGATTTGGCAAGAGAGATTTTGCTTGATGGGACAATGGCAAAGTGTAATAAGAAAATTGTTGTAAAAATTTGAGGTATATTAGCGATACTATCTATTATCCAAAAATATACCCCTCGCCTCGGATACTTTTGATGTAGTCTTTGTCTTTGTCGGGGTCTATCTTCTCTTTGAGACGCTTGACAGCAACATTGACGCTTTTCTCTTTTTTCTCTTGGGAGTAGCCCCAAACGGTATTGAGTAGGTATTCACGTGTCAAAAGAATATTTTTATTTTTCATAAACTCCAAAAGCAAACTGAGTTCGAGTTTGGTGAGGTTGAGTTTTCTATCGTCTATGTATATCTCTTTGGCGTGGGCTTTATAGACAATATCTCGAATACGCAAATTGTCGTCGTAGTTTTTTTGCGTTCGTTTAAGAAGGGCTTTGACACGAGCGACAAACTCATTGATATCGAAGGGCTTGGTGATATAATCATCGCCCCCCATTTCAAATCCATCAATAATATCTTTGGGGCTATCTTTGGCGGTCAAAAAGATGACGGGAGTATCGTAGCCTTTTTCTCTCAGTTCTTTGACGCACATTGCTCCTTCGGATGAGGGGAGGTTTCTATCCATAATGATAAGATTAACATCCTCTTCTTCTAGGACTTGAAAAAGCTTTTGGTCGTTTAAAAAACCAATCGTATCGTATCCCTCTTTTTGCAGTGTATATTCCACCAACTCCAAAATATCTTCTTCATCTTCTATAATAATGATTAACGCTTTTTTCATCTCTCAATCTCCTTTTCACTAAGCAAAGCTTGGTGAAAATTCCTCTCACTAAAGCTTTGCCTATCGGCAAGAATGAAACCCTTGAAATTTTCACTCTTATTTGTGTTTTTTAAACATGAGGGTTTCATATTTCCTCACTCATTTGTACGACTTAACACAAAAACCTATACTATTAAATCAAACTATTATTACATTTTGATTACATTTGGCACAATAGACTCTCGGTAGAGGTAGGGGCGGACTTTGGTGGGTATTTTATGGACTCGACAAAGCTCTTTGTACTCTTTTGGCATAACAATGGTTAGGTAGGGAGCGATAAAAATTTTGCCCTTTTGGTACTCAATAGCCCAAATACCCCCTAGCACTACCGATGACTTTGTGCTTACTTCTGCTCTTTGAGACCCGCTCATAAGATAGCCCAATGTTTTAAGCGTCGTATCAACGGCTTTGGGAATCATGGCGTGATGAAAATATTCCAAAACCACTAGCTCTTTGTAGCGAAAAATCTCTTGAAAGCTCGAACCCAAAAGGAGTTTGTCACGTTTGAGATACTCCATGCTCTGCTTTATGCCATTGGGGAATTGCTCTATGAGTCTATTGGCAAATTGATGGCGAAAGTAGTTGCGTTCAAAACGATTCTCAAAGTTGCTCTCATCGACAAAATGCTCAATAGCATGCTCATTCAAAAAAGCCAATAGCTCTGCTTTGGTATGGTGCAAAATAGGACGGATAAGGGTGTAGTTTGGACGCTTACTTATCGTTTCAAGCCCCACAAGCTCCATGACTCCCGCCCCTTTGGCAAGTCGCATAAGCAACCACTCCAATTGGTCGTTGAGTTGATGTGCCATAATAAGATTGTCGTAGCGATGTTTCTCTATAAGTGTTTCAAAAAATCCGTAGCGAAAATCCCGTGCGTTTTTTTCAAAATGGTGTTCTATTGGGGGAGCTTTGGTGGTGTAGCAGGTTTTGTTGTATTGCTTGGCAAGTTGCAGTGCGTAAGCCTCTTCGGCATGGGAACTGGGACGTGTTTGGTAATTAACCAATGCTATATCAAAGTCAATCCCTTTGTGCAACAACACAAAAAAGAGTGCGGTAGAATCAACTCCTGCCGAAAAAGCAAGGAGGTTTCTATGCTCCAAAAGGGGGAGTGTTTGGGTGTCTAATTCAACCATTTCTTCTATTGCAAGAGTGTCGATGCTAGGAGTCTATCTCCTGCTAGTTGCGTAATTTGGGCTTGATAGATAACACCGTACTCTATAGGTTTGTCTTGGGTGTCGTTGATGAGTATATCGCCATCAATCTCAAACGCCCACTGCAAGGGTCTTGCACTCAAAAGATAGGCATGCTCATCGCTCTCACCTTGGATTACCACTTGCATCGTAGTGCCGATAAGTTTTTCAAGTGCTTTACGATTGGTTTGCATAGCAATATCCCCTAGCTTCTTGGCTCGTTGGGCTTTGATACTCTCTTCTATCTGCTCCATATCGTGTGCTTTTGTCGTCTCTTCGTTGGAGTACTCAAAGACACTTAGCCTATCAAAACCAAAATCTTGTACAAAATCGCATACCTTTTCAAAGCGTTCTTGGGTTTCACTAGGGTGTCCTACGATAATGGCTGAACGGATAAAGCTCCCCTCTTTGCTACGCATATAGTCCAAAAGTTCAAGCGTTTTGCTCTCACCAAATCCTCGTTTCATCGTTTTGAGCATGGCATCATCAATATGCTGAATAGGCATATCGTAGTAGGTTTGAAAAATGGGCGATGCAGCTATTGTATCAATAAGGGCAAAGGAGGTTGTTGAAGGATAGAGATACAACACTCTTGCAGATGCAACACCCTCAATGGCTTCAACTGCCTCAATCAAATCTATCAAACCCTCTTGATACCCAATATCACGCCCATAAGAGCTACTATCTTGGGATACAAATGAGAAGTCGTAATAGCCTTGCTTTACAAGGTTTTGCACTTCGATGATGATAGAGGCAAGAGGGCGAGAGCGGAGTTTGCCCTTAAATGATGGAATAGCACAAAAACTGCATACCTGATTGCACCCCTCAGAGATTTTGATATAGGCGTGGTAGTTTGAACCTGTGATAATACGCTCATCGTTTTCATTCACCAAATAGACACTACGACTAAAGCAATTCTCTCTTTTGGCTATGAGTTCATCAATTTTGGCATAATCACCCACGCCTGTAAAGATATCGACTTCGGGTAGTTCTTGAGCGAGTTCCTCACGGTAACGCTCACTCAAGCAACCGCTTACGACCAAAATAGAGTCCTCTTTTCGCACCTCATGTGCTTCAAGTATGGTGCTTATGCTCTCTTGTTTGGCAGCATCAATAAAACCGCATGTATTGATAATAATCACATCGGCACTTTGGACATCATCGGTTAGAGTATATTCTTTGAGTCGTCCCAGCATCACTTCACTATCGACAAGATTTTTGGTGCAACCCAAACTAATTAAATGTAAATTTTTGCTCACTTTTGTTTATCCAAATGTTTTGTTGGCATATCCGCTCCTTTTTTGACTTCGTTTTCTAAATTTCTATTGGTTGAGAGTATGTTTACCATCTGACCTTACGCACCCATACTCTATTTGTAAAATAGGTAAATGAGTGACATTTCGGAGGTGGGACTAAAGTCCCACTTCCGAAAAAAGTGCGTAACATCAGATTGCACAATATTGTCAATACCAAAGCCAAATCAATAGTATGCATATTAATTATAGCATATCTGTAGTGCAAATCATCTTTTGTAAGGCTATTTTTCATCGAACATTGAATCCGTAGCCTCGGCTTTAGCCGAGTTTGAAGTATTCAATAGTCTCCAAATGTTCGGCTAAAGCCGAACCTACAGCTAAAAAGTAGAAATAAACAGTAGCTTACACTTGAGTAGTATGAAATCTAAGCCTTATTGAATGGATACCAATGTAAAATTTCAATACTCTAGCTTTTTATAGAGTAACATTTAATTTTACAAGGAAACAGATATGGCAGATTGGCGTAAAGTAGCCAAAGCATTTGCTTTGGGCGATGGACATATTAGTCAGCAAGAGGTTAAACTCTTGAAAGAGACTTTTTTTGCAGATAACAAAATTTCTAAAAGTGAAATGGATTTTTTGTATGAAATCAAAAAAGAGGCAAAAACATCGGTTAAACTTTTGGATGAGTTGATTCAAGAGTGCGAAAAAGCCATTCAAGATTAATTTTTCCAATCCTCTCTTTCGTTCTTATCCTCTGAGAGTGTGAAATAATAAACCCTTCGACTAGGCTCAGGGTGAACGGATAGCATAAAACCGTTCATGCTGAGCTTGTCGAAGCACTTTTTTAGCAGTCATTTCACACTCTCTCTTGATGAGAATGAGAGAAAAATTGGACTCCCTAAAATAGGAAAGTTTACGATGTATCGAGCCATTATCTTTTGGGTTGCGCCGCTCTTACTTATGGGTTTTGGTAGTGATAGTCGCTACCCAAAGGATAACAACGCCACTTTTGTAGATAGCCTTAATATGAGTGTCGATATTGGGTATGGAGTCTATCTTATTGATGTAACTTCGCTAGAGATTAACCGTGCGATTGATTATCGTATCCTAGAGGCTACCATTGGAGCAAGTTACAGCATAGGCAATGGCAATATAGGCATCAATACCAAAGCCCTTATCCAAGAGCAAAAGAGCAATCTCACCCTTGCCGATACCTCACGACCTCTCAATGACCAAGCCAACATTGAGCGTGAAGAGTTTTCGCTCTATGGCAACTATTTTTTAGAGACTCAGGGGCGTTCGATGCTCAATGTAGTCTATAAATACTACCATCTCAAAGCCAATCACCGCTATATCAATTTCAACGCCTACGATACCCACTTTGACTACACCACACAAGGATTAGCCCTCTCCTATCTCTACAATCAACCCATTGGCTATGAGGGCAGTCAAATCGTTTGGGGAGTGGGTTTGCTCTACAGTCATTGCCAAAGTAGAGATTTTTGAAACCATCAATGGAGCGTTGGATGATGCCTATATTGATGATAGCCAAAATGCATTAGGCATTAAAGCCTCTTTGGGTTTTGTCTATCGTGTCGATAATATGAAGTTTAAAATAATAGCCAATTGGTACCGTTACGACTTTGGCAATCTTCACGTCCAATCGCATGCACTCAACCAAACCCTAGAGGAAGCCTCGCTTCAAGAGAGTATCTACTCCATTGGTTTGGGGTTTGTTTATAAGTTTTAACGGATGTTATCTTCCAAAATGCCATTGCATCTGTATATAGGCTGTAGGTTCGGCTTTAGCCGAACATTTGGAGGCTATTGAATACTTCAAACTCGGCTAAAGCCGAGGCTACGGATTTAAGCGAATCTTCCCGTCAAATTACCCATCAAAAGCCCTTTCTATGGGGAATGCTT
>DYMA01000139.1 GCA_020721815.1 Sulfurovum sp.
AAGCACTATTATCACTCCCGCCACCACCGCAACTTATCAACACAAAACCACACACCGCTATACTTAGATGCTTTAGATTCATACTATCATCTCCATTTAAAATTTTGTTACGATTGTACTTTTATGTTGCTACCAATAAGATAAATTTTTGGTGCAAATTGCGTCGATATTGGTGAAAAGCTACACACTTTTATCGGAAGTGAGACTTTAGTCCCACCAAAAGCCAAGACTAGTGAAGCAATCTATTTTAAATTTGTAGCCTCGGCTTTAGCCGAGTTCTGGGCTTCCAATAGCTCCAAATATTCGGCTAAAGCCGAACCTACAGCCGAACCTATTTTAAATGAGGTAATTTTTTAAGTGCGTAAGGTCAGATTTTAAAATATCTAACATTTGTTAAAAAGCAAAAGATTATTTTGTGTAGGATAAAATAGGTGAGCAAAATAGAGCCAAACCCCCAAAGAGGGAGTTGAGCAAAGATAGGCAAAAAGGGTTCGACTATCTTTTTGAAAATTGTGGAGAGCGTCTGGCTTTTCTTTTTCCTGGCTTCTTTCTTTCGACCACTCTTGAATCTCGTGTCAAAAGCCCCATAGGTTTAAGAATCGCTCTAAAACCCTCTTCGTAGCGTACCAATGCACGTGTAATTCCGTGTTTCAAAGCATCGGCTTGAGCGGAGTATCCACCACCCAATGTAGTAGCTGTGATGTTTACCGCATCAAGTTGTTTGGTTGCATTAAGCGGTAGTCTTACTTTCATTTTGAGCGTTTCATGACCACCCAACCACTCATCAATGCTTTTGCCATTGATAGTCATCTCGCCACTACCAGGTGTAAGCCATACTTTGGCAATAGCTGTTTTTCTTTTGCCTGTTGCATAAATTTTTGCCATTAATTGCTTCCTTTGTTAAATTGTGCTGTGTGTGGGTGTTCGCTACCTGCATAAACTTTAAGTTTTTTAAGCATTGCTTTGCCCAAATTGGTTTTAGGAAGCATCCCTCTTGCGGCTAACTTAAAGAGCTTTTCGGTATGGTTTTCAAGCATATCGCCTAGCTTTTTGCTTTTGGTACTACCAAAATAGCCACTGTACGTAAAGTACTCTTTGTCGTTGAGTTTGTTACCTGTAAATTTTGCTTTTTCAGCGTTGATAATTACCACATAATCACCGCAATCAACATTGGGTGTAAACGATGGTTTGTGTTTGCCTCTTAAATATGTAGCCGTCTGAGTGAGGATACGACCAAAAGTTTGACCTTCAGCGTCGATTAAAATCCAATCTCTTTGTACTTCATGAGGCTTAACCACTTTTGTCATTTTCATGAATTGTCCTTAAAATTTGTATCAATTATTGTTTATCGATAATCGTGAAGCGAACTATAGCTTTTTATTTATTAAAAACAACTTAAATTAAGACAAATTTAAATTTTTGTAGAGAAAAATCCTTTCACAACAAAATACTAATTTTATTTTTTATAGTATTTTAAGGTTTTAGATACTATAATTTTGTCACTTTCTTAATTCTTACTTTTGGAGTTTCTTCTATGAGATCACAACCTATTGCATTTGTCCTTTTTTTAGTTGCTTTGGCCCTCAACGGTTGCGGTGAAGCCTACAAATATCCAAACTACGCTATCATCAAACCCTCCGTCTCCTATCAACCCAAACGAGACAATATCCAAAAACAACTCAATCAACACATCAACAAACCCTACGTTTGGGCCGAAGAGGGTCCTCATGCCTTTGATTGTTCGGGACTAACCTACAATGTTTATGGAAAAATGGGTGTCAATCTTCCACGAGTAGCACGTGACCAAGCCAAAGTAGGCAAAACCGTCGAACCTACCGAGTTGGCTTACGGTGATTTGATCTTTTTTGGTTCTAAAAACAAACGCAGTAGATACATCAACCATGTGGGCATCTACATTGGCAATGGATGGTTTGCGCATGCGAGTAGCGGCGCTAGAAAGGTTATCTATACCGATTTAAAAACCTCTGAGGCCTATCAACAACGCTTGAAGCTTTGCAAACGCTACCTTAGTACCGATGAAAAGAGACTCTTTTTAAATCAAGAGGGGTATGTTCCCAAATACACCACTACCAATTCGGCTACTCCATGGCAACCCCACATGCAAGTACCCACAAAAATTCCCAGCTAAAAATTTATACGTAGCCTCGGCTTTAGCCGAGTATAAAGCATTCAATAATCTCTAAATGTTCGGCTAAAGCCGAACCTACAGCTAAAGTTGTGTTTACAAAATTCCCAGCTAAAAATTTATACGTAGCCTCGGCTTTAGCCGAGTATAAAGCATTCAATAATCTCTAAATGTTCGGCTAAAGCCGAACCTACTATATTTGCGTTTGCAATGATGGATTTGGAGTGAAATAATCTAGGTTTTTAGAAATGCTTTGTATAATTAGCCCATTTTATTGTGGAGCAACATTATGGGCATTGAATTAGTAGTGATTGGTATCATTATCGGAGCTATCTCTGGCTTTTTTGGCGTGGGTGGCGGAATGATACTTGTGCCTTTGCTCGTTACTATCGGTTTTGATATTAAAACCGCTATTGGTATCTCTATTATTCAGATGGTTTTTAGCTCTATCTATGGCTCCTATCTCAATTTCAAAAAAGGCTCACTCAATCTCGGAGATGGTCTCTTTGTGGGAGTTGGGGGTTTTGTAGGTGGCTTTATTGGTGGGTATATTACGCAATATGTCACGAGTAGTTCGTTGGAGTATCTCTTTGTGGGCTTGATGCTCTTTGCACTCTACAAACTCTTCAAATCCACCAAAATTGCCGATGATGCACCTACCAAATCGCTTCATTGGCTTGTACTCTTTTTTGTCGGTATGGCGATTAGCTCGTTTACGATTAGTTTGGGTGTAGGTGGTTCTATCTTACTCACACCGATACTAGCAGGTATCTTGCACTATCCTATCAAAAAAGCCGTCAGTGCGGGTCTCTTTTTTGTGGTTTTCTCTTCGGTTGCGGGACTCATTGGGCGATTGATTTCGGGTCATTTGGATATTACCAACGGACTTCAAGTGGGTGTTGCCTCGCTCATAGGTGTCTTTGTGGGCATTTGGCTCAAAGATCATGTCACCAGTCACAACCATAAACTTCTTATTATTGGACTCTATACCCTTTCGCTTCTTTTGATGGTCAAAAAAATATGGCTCTAAAGATCGAAAGAGGCGTTACATTGATGCTTCTTGCCTCCCTATCGTTTGCCTTTATGGGCGGTTTTGTGAAGTTGCTTACGACATCCATGCCACCTCTTGAGATTACCTTTTTTAGAAACAGTATCGGAGTTGTTTTGATTGGACTCACACTTTTTAATAATCCACTTAAACAAATAGGCGGCAAACCGCTTTTGCTTCTCTTTCGTGGAGTGATGGGATTTTTATCGTTGTTGGCATACTTTTACATTATCGCCTATATTCCACTGGGGGAAGCCGTGACGTACAATAAACTCTCACCTATCTTTGTGGCTATTTTTGCCTATATTTTTTTGGGTGAGAAGCTCTCTTTGTGGGCATTATGGGGTGTTGTTTTGGGATTTGTAGGGATTGTACTCATCGCTAAACCTGAGGGGATAGCGTTTGATCTCTACTCTCTTTTGGGTATCTTTTCGGGCATTGGAGCGGCTTTGGCATACACCTCCATTAGAGAACTCAGAAACTATTACGATACCCGTGCCATTGTTTTATCTTTTATGGTTACAGGGAGTGTTGTCCCACTTGTTTTGATGCTCCTAACCCCTTGCGTTCCCAATCCAAAACTTGAAATTTTCTTTAGCTCCTTTGTAATGCCCTCATCAACGGATTGGTTCTATATTCTAGGAATGGGACTCTTTGCTACTCTCTCGCAGTTGCTTATGACCAAAGCCTATGAGCTTTCCTATGCCGCCATAGTAGGTACAATAAGCTATACCAACATCATCTTTGCCATGATTATTGGTATTATGCTTGGCGACTCTTTTCCTGATAATTGGACGCTACTAGGAGTAGTATTGGTCATTTTTTCGGGTATTTTGGTTCTATATCGCAAAACAAAATAAAACTTTAAGCAAATTACAGCTATAATAAAAATTATCATTCTACTAACTTTTGCAATACAATCTCAAAAGTTTAATTCTCACCACTATTCAATTTCAAGGCATTTTAGCAATGTATCGCAACTCCATTTCTCAAATTTTTGTCATCTATTATCTATTTCTCAAAGATTTCATTACGGCTTTGGTGGATAGAAAACTAGGCTACTATTCGGCTAGTTTGAGTTTTTATACCATCTTGTCGATTATACCGCTTGTTATTGTTGTCTTTTCACTTTCGGATTTGATTCCTATGTTGCAAGATATTTCCAAAATCATTAAAAACTCTCTCATTAGTCACTTCTTGCCCACCGACTCCAAATTTTTTATGACACAAGTTGATATGTTTCTCTCCAATAGCAACAGCAAAATTGGAATATTGGGCTTTGTCTATATTTTGATTGCCTCAACGATATTTTTTAGAAACTACGACAGTATTGTCAATGAGATATTTGAAACTCCCAAAAGAGACTTTATTCGTGCCATTGAGGTCTATTGGATACTCTTTATAGCCGTCACTTTTTTAGTGCCTCTCTCGTTTTACATTACGATTTTGATTCAAGACCTTATCGATGCCAATTTGGATACCCATACGGTAAGAATTTTTTACTTTTTACCTTACATTATTATATGGACGCTCTTTTTTATCGCCTACAAAGTTTCGGTCAATAAGCACGTCTCAACCCAAGCGGCTTTTATTAGTTCCTTTATCTCATCGGGTATATGGCATGTGGGCAAAACGGTTTTACTCGCCTACCTCTTCCACAATCCCACCTATTGGAACATCTACGGAAGCCTTACCATGCTACTCATTATCATGTTTTGGCTCTACATCTCATGGGCGATATTTTTAAGAGGTCTTAAGCTTTGTGCGGTACTAGACCACTACAAAGAGCAAACCACGCAGTTGGCTCAACTCTAAACTGACCTTACGCACTTAAAAAATTACCTTTATGTCATTATGAACGTTAGTAGGTTCGGCTTTAGCCGAACAAATTGGAGGCTATTAGATGTCTCAAACTCGGCTAAAGCCGAGGCTACGGATTCAAAGAGAATTTGAAATAAAGTGCATAATATCAACTCTAAAGTGCCTCCAAAACCCTATCAACTACCCCATTAACCTCTTGAGCGTTGGCTTTTTGTCCTTTGAGTTTGGTTTCGATGAGTGCATCATCAAGCTCCTCTATCACTTCAATAGCGTACGATGAAGCAATGGTGCTATCTTGATGTGACGTGGTGATATAGACGACATTAGCCCCTGCAACTTTGGCTTCTATGCCGCATTGGAGTGAGTAGGTGACAACATTACCGTATCGACTTATTTGCTCCCTATACTCATCGGACTCGTAAATATAATGGAAAAAGGGTTGCAACTCCTCTTCGTAGCCCAAATAGAAGTAGTGTCCCAAAAGCAAATCAAAGTTGTTGTTTTTAAAAAGAGTAAACTTTTCAAGTAGCTCTTTGTTGCTATCGCTATCGTTGTAAAAAAAGAGTACCCGTTGCAATTTATCTGTGGGAGCATTGCAATAGACCTCATCCACCAAAAATTGCTCATAGGGCAAAAGTGTTTCACCGTATTGTGAGACCTCATCCACTCTATTGGCAAATTTAAACACACGCCGATAGTCACGCACAAAATACTCCATCTTGCCCTTATCATCCTCATCGGAATCGACAATAAGCCAATCGCCCCTTTGTGCCAAAGCATCAATATCCAAAATGGTAGAGATAGTAACATAGTTCTCTATCCCATAAACTCTCGCTTCCAATCCCGCTCGAAAGTCATTGAGCAAAACTTGCACCTCAAAACCTTTGGATTTAAGTGCCTTGTAGAGTACAGCTCCTCTGCGTAAACGATGCAGTGAATTTTTGTGTCCTGTATAGATGTAGTAGTATATCATGAGGTCTGCTTTTGATGAAAAAATTTATAAAAGAAATTTTGAACTCGCTTCAATGGGGCGCGTGAGATAGCCAATTCGCCTTTGCTAATATTTTGCGTAATGGTACTTCCTGCCCCTATCAAAACATCATCTTCTATAATGAGCGGTGCAATGAGTTGGGTATCTGAACCTACAAAGACATTTTTGCCAATGACCGTTTCGTATTTGTTTTTGCCATCGTAATTGCACGTAATAACCCCCGCACCGATATTGGTACCCTCATCAATCGTACTATCGCCCAAATAGCTCAAATGTCCCGCTTTCACCCCTTTGAGTGTCGATTTCTTGACCTCTACAAAGTTGCCAATGTGCGTAT
>DYMA01000140.1 GCA_020721815.1 Sulfurovum sp.
TCCTTAACCCCTCTAAAAGAAATCCTAAGCTATAATCAAACCTTTAAAATCTAAAGGAAAAAAATGTTAGAAAGTGTCGTTATTATCTATTCAATCTATACGGTTATGAAGCTCTATATTTCGATTATGCAAATTGGCTTTATCAATGATGAGAAGCGAAAAGTGCCTGTACTCATGAACCAAAGCAACTATCTAGTCGCAGGAAACTACGCAGTAGCCAAAGAAAAATTGGGACTTGTTGAGACCTTTGTGGATTACTTTGTCTTTTTGTGGTGGGTTATAGCAGGATTTGCGTGGCTTGATGGGATTTTGGGATTTGAGGGAGTGATAGCCCAAAGCGTGGCGTTTTTGTTTGGCTTTGCGATTGTTAATTTTATTGTTGGGTTGCCTTTTGAACTCTATAGGAAGTTTAAAATCGATGAAGATTTTGGATTTAATAAGATGAGTCCCAAAGATTACGCTCTCGATACCCTCAAATCAACTTTGGTTTTTGCCCTTTTGGGTGGGGCTATTTTTGCGTTGCTTTCGTGGATTATTAGTGCCTTTGATAGCTGGTGGTTGTGGGGTTTTGGGGTGATGCTTGGCGTGGTTTTGATGGCAAATATCATCTATCCTGCTATTATCGCTCCTATTTTCAACAAATTTACCCCCCTTGATGAGGGCGAACTAAAAGAGGCTATTGTAGAGATGATGGGCAAAGTAGGACTCAAAAGCGAGGGCATTTTTGTCATGGATGCAAGCAAAAAAGATAGCCGACTCAACGCCTATTTCGGGGGGCTAGGCAAAAGCAAACGGGTGGTACTCTTTGATACTCTACTAGCCAAACTCAACAAAGAGGAGCTTTTAGCGGTATTGGGGCATGAACTGGGACACTTCAAACACGGTGATATTTTCAAAAACATAGCCCTTATGGCGGGATTGCTGTTTGTCACTTTTTATATTTTTGGACACCTTCCCGATGTACTCTTTACCGATATAGGTGTCGTGCCTAGTGCGGGAGTAACCATAGCGTTGTTGATGCTGCTTATGCCCATTGTAAGCTTTGTCTTTACTCCTTTTGTGAGCTTTGTGAGTCGTCACAATGAGTACGCTGCCGATGCTTTTGGTGGTGAGATGGGTGGCAAGGAGCATTTGGTATCGGCTCTATTGAAACTCATTCAGCAAAATAAAGCCTTCCCCAAATCGCATCCATTGGTTATCTTTTTTTACTACACCCACCCCCCTGTGCTTGAACGTCTCAAAGTTTTGGGATACGAAGAGAGAGCCTATTTCCATGAAGAACCCCAACTTCAAAAAGAGGGGATTTTTGCCTTTATCGATGACAATAAGTGAAGCATTAAACAAGGCAAGAGTGTTGCTTAGCGACTCTTGCCCTCGTCCTCAATTGGAGGCTCAACTCCTTTTGGCTTATTTTTTGGAAAAAGATCGCATCTATTTGACGCTTCACGATAGAGAGGAGATTGAACATCTTGAAGATTTTTGGAGACTAATTGAGCGACGAGCCAACCATGAGCCTTTTGAGTACATCGTAGGCAAAGTGAGCTTTTACGATAGTGAGCTTTTTATCCATCAAGGGGTATTGATTCCACGCCCCGAAACGGAGATACTTATCGATAGAGTCGCCCAAATCATCGCCAATGCAAACATCAAGCGTATAGTCGAGATTGGCGTAGGAAGCGGAGCGATTTCGATTGTACTGGCACGCACATTTCCACACCTCACCATTATCGCTACCGACCTCTACGAAGCCCCTTTGAAATTGGCTCAAAAAAACATAGATCACTTTGGCATCAAAAACATACAATTGATACAGAGCCATTTAATGGATAGGATTGAGGGTACTATTGACCTCGTCGTCTCCAACCCTCCATACATCGCCAACGGCTTTGCATTGGAAAAAAATGTCAAAGATTATGAGCCTCATAGCGCTCTTTTTGGGGGTGAAGTGGGGGATGAACTGCTCAAAGCCATTATCCTCGATACCCAAAAGCGAGGAATTGGCTACCTTGCGTGCGAGATGGGATACGACCAAAAAGAACCCCTTAAGAGCTTTTTTGCCCAACACGCCATCGAAAGCTTTGAGTTCTATCAAGATTTAGCGGGACTAGATAGAGGGTTTGTGGTACGCTTTTAGCTCTTTTGTGAGATTGTTTTTACAACAAACGAGTAGAGAGGTAAAGCAACTTGACTTTTGCAAAGATAAATCTTACTTTTTAAACAGTTTTTATATGATTTTTTTCTATAATACTTTTACAAATATCCAGTAAGATAAAATAATCTTATAGTAGAAAAACATGAAAATAAATATTATTATTGTTGATAAGAGGGTCAAGGAGAGTCTCTATACACCTTTAATTGACCACTATACAAAGATGTTGAAACGCTTTGCACAAATTGAAATCATTGAGGTATTCAATAAAAATATCGCAAAAGCTCAAGATATTTCAGCCCCAGAGGCTCAAAAAAGCTATACGTTAGCGCTTGAGGGCTATCTTAAGGGCGGATACTCTATCGTGCTTGACCCATCAAGTCCAAGTGTTGATAGCTATACCTTTGCCAATACGCTCAAAGATAGAGAGGTTGTCAATTTTTTCATCGGTGGGGCGTATGGATTTGAGTCGAGTTTTTTGAAACGGTGCGACAAATCTATCTCACTAGGAGCTATTACGATGTCACACAAGCTTGTTAAAGTGGTTTTGTTGGAGCAAATCTATAGAGGCTTTAGTATTCTAAGTCACCACCCTTATCACAAATAATACATCAGGAGAGACCATGCTAACACAAGAGCAATTAAACCATTTTGAAGAGAAGTTGTTAAACAAAAAAGAGAAGATTATCAAAAATCTTACAGAAACTGAACGTGATATGAATGATGTACGAAACTCAGAGCTTAACGATGAGGGAGATTACGCCGCAGCGTCCGTCGAGACAGCCGTTGATAGTGCGATATTGGAACAACAATACCGTGAACTCAAAGAGATTGAACTCTCTTTGGCTAAAATCAAACATGGAATGTATGGGATTTGTGAAATGTGTGAAGAACCCATAGGTATCGAACGCCTAGAGGTGAAAAACTTTGCTCGATATTGCATTACGTGTCGTGAAATACAAGAAAAAAACAAATAAAAAGGATAAGCCATGAGGATAACACTCTACACCGTTGCAGCCTTGACTTTGATAGTCATAACGGGTGCTTTTGCACACTACATCAATCCAGCAAGCTATAGTACCAATCTCTTTGGAATACATTTTGAATTTCTTGTAGCCATTTGGGTGGTTATCCCTATGATGATACTTTTGGTAGCTTCTGTGGCACACATGATGTTTTATGGACTCAAAAACCACTTCAAGCTTCGTCGATGGGTCAAAGATACCGATACGCTCAAAGATGCCCTCTATTGGTCTATCCTCAAAGAACCCCAAAGGCACCGATACCTTAAGACACAAATGAAAGATGGAGCTAAGATTTTGGATGGTTGCCATATTGAGGTAAACTGTTCGGCAGAAGGATTGGATAATCGCTTTGTGGGGGCTATGGAGATTGTCAAAGATATTAAAAACGGCAACTACGTCGAAATCAAAGATAGAAAAATCAAAAACGCTCTCTCCAAAACCAATCCATTGGTGATTCAAAACGAAATCAATCGACTCAAAATCTCCGATGAGTTTGTCGAAAACGTCCTACGTGCCAAAGAGAGTTACGATAAAAGCATCGTTGACCATGCCCTTGATATCTATTTTTCCAAAGCCACCTTTGAGGGAGCTTTGAAGTACATCTCGATGCTTAGCAAAGCCAATCTCTACAAGATGCTTGATCGCTTCGATGAGGGCGAAAAGATTGGCTTGACACACGAGATGATTGAAAAATACGTCAAAGCAATCGATTTTGAGTGCGAAGATTATATGCGACTTGCCAAAACGGCTATGAAAAAGTTTGCCCCCAATGTCACGATAGCCCTCTTTGATACCCTTAGAAAACAAAACGAACAAGCAGAAAATGCCTACATCTACATCCTCTTTGAGTACGAAAAACTCGAAGATGCGCATGAGTTTTTGGAAGAGCAAAACGAAGATGAGTTTATCAAATACCGAGCTTTGTTGGAGCTTAAACAGCACAACTTTTCCATCAAACTTGAAGATTTGATTGATATTGATAGAGTTTGCCGTTAAATGAGCATTGATTTCTCCAAGCCTCTCTATGTGTTAGCGCCATTGGCAAGTTACTCCGATTTGCCTTTGCGTAGTGTGGTCAAAAAGTTTGGAGCTGATTTGACGGTGAGTGAGATGATTAGCTCCAATGCTCTAGCCTACCAAAGCAAAAAAACGCTTAAAATGCTCGAAAAATCTCCCCTTGAAACCCCCTATTCGGTACAATTAGCAGGGTCAGACCCCAAAGTCCTTAGAGAGGCTATTGAGAGGCTAAACGAACAAGGGGGGATTGATTGCATTGATCTCAATTGCGGTTGTCCCGTACCCAAAGTGGTCAATAACCTTTCGGGTAGCTCACTCTTAAGAGACCTTCCCTTGATGGCACAAGCGATTGAAACAATCAAAAAATACTCCACCAAGCAATACACTTCAGTCAAAATTCGTCTAGGCTTTGATACAAAAAATCATGTCGAGATTGCAAGAGTCTGCCAAGAGGCAGGAGCGGACTTTATAGCCGTACACGGACGAACACGGAGCGGTCGATACAAAGCCGCCGTTGATTACGATGCTATCAAAGAAATCAAAGAGAACGTCACCATTCCCGTCCTTGCCAATGGCGATATTGATACACCCGCCAAAGCCCAATGGGTACTTGAACACACCAAGGCCGATGGGGTAATGGTAGGACGTGGAGCGATTGGAAGTCCGTGGATATTTTATCAAATGAAAAACGCTATCGAAGAAGTACCCAGTGAGTTTATCCATAGGGTGGTTTTGGAGCATTTTGATGAGATGATAACCTTTTACGGCGAATACGGGGCAGTGCTATTTCGCAAACACCTCCACACCTACTCCAAAGCGGGGTATCAAGGGGCAAGTGCTTTTAGGGATGGGGTCAATAATATCAACAATCCCCACGAGATGCGGCAACTCATTGATAACTTTTTTTCTCAAACCCGTCTAAAGGAACTCCATGTCTAAACAAGCTTTGTTGTTGCTCAATATGGGTGGGCCTAATAACCTTGATGAAGTTGAACTCTTTTTGCGTAATATGTTTAGCGACAAATACATTTTGCCCATCAATCCTTTGATGCGTAAACTCGTAGGTACTATCATCATCAAAAAGCGTCTCAATGCCGTCAAAGCAAACTTTCAAGAGCATTTGGGGGGCAAATCACCCCTAACTGGGCTTACGCAAGGGCTAATTGATAGGCTTCAAGCCAAGCTCGATATGCCTATCTTTATGGCTATGCGTTATGTGCCTCCCTTTGCGATAGAGGCTATCAAAGCGTGTCAAGCTCAAGGGATTGAGGAGCTTATAGTATTTCCGATGTATCCCCAATGCTCCACTACGACGACTATCTCCTCGATTGAAGAGATACAAGCCCATTGCAAAGCTCTCAATTATCAACCCAAAATGAAAATTTTGTGCAACTACTACGACGATAGAGACTACATCCAAGCAAGTTTTGATAAAATCATCGAAGCTTTGGGAGAGCGTAACCCAAAAGAGTACGATTTGATTGTCTCGGCTCACGGATTGCCCCTAAGCATTGCTCGAAGCGGTGATGTCTATGAGAAGCAAATAGAGGCCAACTTTTCGGCACTCAAACTCTATTTGGAGCTTCAAGGGGTCTATTTCAAAGATACCAAACTCGTCTATCAATCCAAAGTGGGTGCGGGTAGATGGCTCGAACCTGCCCTTGATGATACCATTCGCAATCCCAAAAATCTTAAAGTACTTATCTATCCCATCGCTTTTACCGTCGATAACTCCGAAACGCTCTTTGAACTCGATATCGAAACGCGTGAAATTGCCCACAAGATAGGCTACGAGGATTTTGTAGTAGCCCAATGTTTCAACGCCGATTTTGCAGAGTTTATCGCCCAACGTATCAGCAAACCCGAGGCGAAAATGTGTGTCGATTGTCCTGTTAGGATTTGATTTGTTCTCCTTTTAAAAAACGATAAAAGGCTCTTCTCTGCCCCTATAGGAAAAACCTCTTTATTAAATTTTTTGCTTTATATTAGTCCTAAATGTTGTGATAATTTCAAATTGACTTCTCGTTGTTCTTCTACAGTAAGTTTGGTTAATAAAGTATCGAAATTGATTCTTGAAAGGTCAAGTGTACAAAGTTCATTAATGCATATTTCACTAGTGGTTTCAAGATTATCCCTTTTTTCTATTTGAA
>DYMA01000141.1 GCA_020721815.1 Sulfurovum sp.
TGTGCATTTTAACGTAGAGTATCGTTTGATGGACAAAAATGGAGAGTATGTTTGGATCGAGGCATCGGGAGCGGTAATTGAACGGGACAAAGAGGGCAATGCCTTGCGTCTATCGGGAACGCATCAAGATATTAGCAAACGAAAAAGTTTGGAGCGTATCCGTAACAAAAACAGAGAGTATCTCAATATTCTCTTTGATAACAATCCCAACATTATCGTAGTGAGCAACGCCCATGAGATATTAAGTACAAATCATCAATTTTTTAGATACTTTCCTGAATTTAGTTCTATCAAAGAGTTTAAAAAGCACTACCGTTGTATTTGTGATCTTTTTGAATACGTAGAAGATAGTCACTTTTTGCACTCCTCAAAAGCCAACAATTGGATCAACGAAGCGATTGCCAACCCCGATAGCAAGGTGTTGATTCAATACAAAGAGAACCAATACTACTTCAAGGTGATTGCTAGTTTGGTTAAATTTGATGGGGAGTTGCTCTATATCGTCACCTTTACCGACATTACCCAACAGCAACTCTTGCAAAAAAAGCTTGAAGAGATCTCCATTATCGACGAACTTACCAATGTCTATAATCGTCGCCATTTTAATAGAGTATTCAAAGAGGAGTACGCCAAAGCCAAAGAGATGCAGACGAGTTTAAGTTTTCTCATGATGGATTTGGACAATTTCAAACTCTACAACGACAACTACGGACACGATATGGGTGATATTGTCCTCCAAGGCGTAGCCAAATCGTTTAAAGCCTCATTGAAGCGTTCAGGCGATTATGTCTTTCGATTGGGAGGAGAGGAGTTTGGTTTGCTCTTTAGAAACATCGATTACGCTCATTCTATCGAATATGCCAACAGTGTGCGTCACAATATCGCTCAGTTGGAGTTGGAACATCTCTACAACAAACCCTACAACAAAGTGACACTCTCTTTGGGGCTTTGTTATGTCGATTTTGCCAGTGATGAGGTGGAGCTTAAAGATATTTATCACTACGCCGACCAAGCCCTCTACGAGTCCAAAACCAACGGTAGAAATGTCGTCTCTTCGTGGAGATTGGATTAATTAATAGATAAGGATAAACAATGAACGTTACCAAATACAGTGCCAATGGCAACGATTTTATACTCTACCACGTGCAAGAGAGAAAAGATAGAAGCAGTGAGGCAAAAAAGCTTTGCCATCGACAAAACGGCGTAGGAGCCGATGGTTTGGTGGTATTAATGCCCCATCCCCAGTATGATTTTGAGTGGGATTTTTACAACTCCGACGGAAGCTACGCTTCAATGTGTGGCAACGCCTCACGAGCAGCAGCACACTACGCCCACGAAAAGGGAATATCCAAAGATAATGTTGCCCAATTTCTCACAGGTGCGGGAGTCATTAACGCTACGATTAATGGAATGTATGTCGTAAGCCAAATGACCGACCCAAAAATTTTGAATGAGGGTATCGAGGAGTATGGAGTCTCGTGGTGGCTTATCGATACGGGCGTGCCACACCTCATTAGTATCCAAGACTCGATTGAACATTTTGATATAGCCATGGCAAGAGCGTTGCGTTACAAATACAACGCCAATGTCAATATAGCCAAAGTCGATGGGGATGATATTTATGTGCGTACCTACGAGCGAGGCGTAGAGGATGAGACATTGGCGTGCGGCACAGGGATGGTGAGTGCGTTTGTGAGAGCCAAAAGAGAGGGCTTAGTAGGCGATACTATCCGAGCGTTGCCCAAAAGCGGTGATGAGCTTTATATCAAATACGAAGAGGGCAAATACCACTTTGGTGGCGAGGTTAAAAAAACCTTTGTAGCGGAGCTTTTTGATATTTAGCCCAGCTATTTGGAGGCTTTCTCCTTGCTTGTGCTTTTGTCACCATTTTGTTCATCGTTTTGGGCATCGGCTTCAAGAGAGCCTAAAATATCCTCTTCGATACTGTCAATCTTCTCCATGTCGTTTTTGGGCGTAGAGGTATCTGTGGCGTTGTTTTCGGCATAGATAGTGCTTAGAGTAGCAAGTAAAATAAATGGCAATAAACGTTTCATAGGTTATCCTTTGCTTCAAGTTGTTTTAGTTCAAAATAGTTTTTTTGCAATCGTTTGTTTTCTTGCCTAAGTTTATAAACCTCTTGCTGAAGTGAATGTTTCTTGTCTCTTAGTTCTACTAGGGTGTAGATTGAGTTTTTGCCAAAAAAGACATTGGCGATATAGATCCCTAGTAGAATGGTGATAACAAATGATAACGCAATGTATTGAATAGATATTCCCGCTCTATACTCTAACTGTTTTATCGAATCTATGAGCAACAATCTAATCCAATTTTAAAATAGTTCACTACCCAAATACTCATTTTGACCCAATTGAGCCTCTATTTCTAGCAATCGGTTGTATTTTGCGGTTCGTTCACCTCGTGCTGTTGAGCCTGTTTTGATTTGACCTGTATTGAGTGCCACGGCAAAATCGGCGATAAAGGCATCTTCGCTCTCTCCGCTTCGGTGACTCATGACACAAGTGTAGTTGTTTCGTTGAGCCAAACGAATCGTTTGCATGGTTTCGCTTACGCTTCCAATTTGGTTGGGTTTGATAAGAATAGAGTTGGCAATGCCTTTGTTGATACCCTCTGATAAAATTTTGGCGTTGGTTACAAAGAGGTCATCACCTACAAGCTGTACCTTATCTCCAAGCTTCTCAGTTAAAAGCTTCCATCCATCCCAGTCATCTTCGCTTAATCCATCTTCGATCGATACAATAGGATACTTTTCACACAAATCAGCGTAATACTCTACCATTTGAGCCGAGGTAAGTTCTCTATCTTCGGAAGCCAAAACGTAGTTTCCTTTTTCATTGATAAGCTCACTGGCAGCTACATCCAAAGCGATAACAATCTGCTCACCTGCTTTGTATCCTGCTTTTTCAATGGCTTCCAAAATGACTTGAATGGGTTCTTCGTTGGAGCTTAAATTGGGTGCAAAACCGCCCTCATCGCCCACGGCTGTCGATTCTCCTCTTTTGTCGATAATTTTTTTGAGATTGTGATAGACCTCAGAAGCGGCTCTTAGGCTCTCGTGAAAACTCTCAAAGCCTATTGGCATAACCATATACTCTTGGAAATCAACCGAGTTGTTGGCATGCTCGCCACCGTTGATGATATTAAACATCGGTACAGGCAATGTTACAGCGTTGGCTCCACCCAAATAGCGATAGAGTGGCAAACCTAAACTTTGTGCAGCAGCACGTGCTACCGCCATGGAGACACCCAATACCGCATTAGCACCCAAATTGGAGTAGTTTTCTGTCCCATCGAGTTCTTTCATAATCAAATCAACCTGTGCTTGATTGAAAGGTGAAATACCTAAAAGCTCATTGGCAATATGCTCATTGACATTATTAACCGCTTTTTGTACCCCTTTGCCCATGTATCTTTCATCACCATCTCTTAGCTCCAAAGCTTCTCGTTTACCCGTACTTGCGCCACTTGGTACTATAGCAGTTGCGACTGTGCCGTCACTTAAACTTACTGTTGCTTTGACGGTAGGATTGCCCCTGCTGTCCATCACTTCACTTGCTACGATGTCTTCGATAAATACCATATTGATTCCCTTTTGATAAGATAGTATAAATATACCATAAAGAAGCTAAAAGCTCAATATTGCAACAACACTTTTGCACTATTCATCTATCACCATTTCGCCATCATCCATCATAAGCATTCCGCCAATGCCCAGTGACTCTTTGACTTTGGTTTGTATCTCTTTGGCTACTTGGGGGTTCTCTTTGAGGAAGACTTTAACGTTCTCTTTGCCTTGCCCCAGCTTGGTAGCCCCGTAGCTAAACCATGCACCGCTTTTGTCGATAATATCCATCTTGACACCGTAATCGACCAATTCACCCTCTTTGGAGATTCCCTCACCAAACATAATATCAAATTCGGCTTGTCTAAAAGGGGGAGCTACTTTGTTTTTCACCACTTTGGCTTTGACCCTGTTTCCAATAGAAGATTCACCGCTTTTGAGTGTGGCAACTCTTCGCACATCGATACGCACCGAGGCATAAAATTTCAACGCATTTCCTCCCGTAGTCGTCTCGGGTGAGCCGTATCCCATCATACCAATTTTCATACGAATTTGATTGATAAAGATGACGGTGGTGTTGAGTTTGTGCAGTATCCCTGTGAGTTTTCGCAACGCTTTACTCATGAGTCGTGCTTGTACGCCTACTTGTTGATCGCCCATCTCTCCATCGATTTCGGATTTGGGTGTAAGGGCTGCTACGGAGTCGATAACAATCAAATCCACCGCCCCACTGCGTGCAATCGTCTCCAAAATATCCAATGCTTGTTCACCAAAATCGGGTTGAGAGACAAGGAGATTTTCGACATCTACTCCCAAATTTTTGGCATACATGACATCCAAAGCGTGTTCGGCATCGATAAAAGCACACACTTTGCCATCATCTTGAGCCGAAGCGATGGTTTGAAGCGCCAATGTTGTTTTACCTGAGCTTTCTGGTCCATAAATCTCTATTACACGCCCTATAGGAATACCCCCAATGCCCAATGCCATATCAAGTCCTAGCGAACCCGTACTAATGGCTTCAATAGGCTCGATCTCTTTGTCTCCTAGTCGTATCAATGTCCCTTTTCCAAAGGTTTTATCAATCTGCTTCATCGCCATCTCTAAGGCTTTGCGTTTGTTCTCATCCATCTTTTATACCTTAATTATGTTTTTGGCATTATATAGCAACTTGTCTAAAAGGGAGTAAAAGATGTCCAATTGATAGAGTATTTAGTCAAGTTGGGTTATAATCTTGCTAAAAATTGAGGAAAACCGTGTGAAAACTCTCTTCTTAGCCCACTCTCCCGATGCCGATGATATTTTTATGTATTATGCTATCAAATTTGGTTGGGTTGATACCAAAGATTACATTATACACAATGAGGCTTTGGATATCGAAACGCTCAATGTCGAAGCCTTCAAAGGCAGTTACGATATGAGTGCTATTAGCTTTGGGGCTTATCCTTACATCAAAAATGACTACGCTTTGTTGCGTACAGCGGTGAGCTTTGGCAATGGATACGGTCCTAAGCTTATCAAACCAAAGGGCAAAAAACTCAAACGCAACTTCAAAGTAGCCCTTAGCGGTAAATACACCACCAACGCTTTGCTTTTTAAGCTCTACTACCCCCATGCTCGTATTGGCTATCGAAACTTTTTGGAGATCGAACAAGCCGTACTCAGCGGTGAGGTCGATGCGGGGGTGCTTATCCATGAATCGATTTTGGATTTTGATGAGAGCCTTGAGGTGGAGAAAGAGATATGGGATATTTGGGTGGAACTTGCAGGAGAAAATCTTCCGCTTCCGTTAGGAGGTATGGTCATTCGACGAAGTCTGCCGCTCAATCGTGCCTTAGAACTTGAAGATATTTTGATAGAGGGAGTCAAGGTAGCCAACGAGAAAAAAGAGGAGTTGTGCCAACGATTGCAAGAGGAGAAGCTGGTGCGTATCGGTGATAGTATGCTTGAAAAATATCTCGATATGTACGCCTCGGATGAGTCGATAGAGCTAAGCCCTTTGCAACTCAAAGCACTCGATAGACTCTACGCCATTGGGTTTGAGCAGGGTTATTTTGATATGCCACTCACAACAGACGACTATCTACTGCCCAGAGAGTATTTGGTTGATAGAGATTAGATTGTGTTGGATAGATGATGGCTTTTGTTGCAAACTTTTGAGACTCCAAACAGCCCAATCTACCCTCTCTCTTGTTGCATGAATTGCGTATAGAGTTTTCTTATAAGTATCATTAGCACAAGCCCATCTATCATACTTGCCAATATAAAAGAGATATAGACATCGTGCGTGATAAGCCCAGCCTTGTAAGCTATCATCGCAAGGGCGACCATAAAGGTGAGCGGCATGGAGTCGCTTAGTGCAAAAAGGATGGTTTGTTTGAACTTAAGGTATTTGTAAAATGCTGCAAAAGAGCTAATGAGTCGTATCAAAACCATAAGTACGATGATAAAAAATGCATGGGTTATAATGGCACTATTGACAACATTCAAATCAATTGTCGAGCCCACATAGATGAAAAAGATAGGAGCAAAGAGTCCAAATCCAAACGATTCAAGTTTTTTGCTAAGCCCATAGTGATGGTGAAAAAACATCTTGAGAAACAACCCAGCGACAAAAGCACCCAAAACAGCATCAATTTTGAGATACGCCATAAGGGCAGTCATAATAAAAAAGAGCGCAAGGGTGAAGCGGATATCTTGATCGTATTGATCGGAATCGGGGATGATGTATTTTTTGAAATCGGGATACCACCAAAAA
>DYMA01000277.1 GCA_020721815.1 Sulfurovum sp.
CATTCCCCATAGAAAGGGCTTTTGATGGGTAATTTGACGGGAAGATTCGTTGAAGTATCTACTTATGCTATAATAAACCCAAAAAAAGGAAATCCCCCCATGTGCCAAGTATCTCGCTACATCAACCTCTTTACCGATTTTGGATTTAAAAAGATATTTGGAGACCCCGATAATACCGATTTGCTTAAAAGTCTCCTCAACGATATATTAGGCTTTGCAGGTGAGCGTAAAATAGAAAAAATCATCTTCAAAAACGGAGAACTCCTACCCGAAGCCCCCGAAGAACGCAAAGCGATTATTGATTTGATGTGCGAAGATGAAAAGGGTCATCAATTTATCGTAGAGCTTCAAAAGGTATCGCAAGAACACTTCCAAAGCAGAGCCTTATACTACACCTCCTTTCCTATTCAACAACAAGGCATCAAAGGAGGATGGAACTTTGAACTGACACCTATCTACTTCATAGGATTGCTCAATTTTGAAATCGATAGATTTAAAAACCGACCCGAATATCTCCATCACGGCAAAATCATCGATATTTACACCAAAGAGATAATGTACGATAAATTTAACATGATATACCTCGAAATTCCCAAACTCAAAAAAACCAAAGAGGAGCTTAGCAATCACCTAGAGTGGTGGATTTACATCTTCCAAAACCTCCACATGATGAGCGATATACCCCAAGAACTAAACGCAGATGTGATAAAAGATACCTTTAAACGAGCCGAGTTTGCCAATATGCCCAAAAGCGAACAAGAAAACTACCACAAAAACCTCAAAGTCTATCGGGATTTGGTCAATAGTTTGGATTTCGCTTACAAAGAGGGAAAACAAGAGCGAAGCATCGAGATAGCCAAAAAATCTCTCGAAAAAGGTTTGGATATGGATACAGTTGCGATGATTACAGGATTGAGCATTGAGGAGATTGAGGCGTTGCGATAGTTTTAGAGACTCTTGTAGCCTCGGCTTTAGCCGAGTTTAAGAAACTCAATAACTTTTAAATGTTCGGCTAAAGCC
>DYMA01000142.1 GCA_020721815.1 Sulfurovum sp.
TATCCGTTCACCCTAAGCTCTGAGCTTGTCGAAGAGTCGAAGGGTTTATTATTTCGCACTCTCGGAAGAGGTGGAATAAGGAAGAGTTACAAATTGATAAAGTTTTTAAGTATCTTCAATCCATTGTCGTGCGATTTTTCGGGGTGGGGTTGGATGCCGTAAACATTCTCTCTATTGACTGCGGCGATAAACTCATAGCCGTAAAAGCTTTTGCCAATGACAAATTTATCATCGCAAAGCGCATGAAACGAGTGAACAAAATAGAGATAGGGATCGTTTAAGCCCTCAAAGAGCGGGGTATCGTGCGTCACAAAAAGCTCATTCCAACCCATGTGCGGTACTTTTAGGGGGTGGTTAAATTGGGTTTTATCAAAGGCAACAATCTCCCCCTCAATAAGCCCCAATCCTTTGTGTTCTCCAAACTCACGGCTTGTATCAAAAAGCAGCTGCATTCCCAAACAAATACCCAAAATGGGCTTACCGCTTTGGGCGTACTCTATTATTGCCTCGTTCATACCGTTACGATTGAGATGCTCCATGGCATCGCCAAAAGCCCCCACGCCTGGCAAAAGTAGCTTGTCGTAAGCTTGGAGTTTGTCGGGATTTGATTCTATGTTGGTTTTGCTTCCTAGCTTATCAAAGGCATTTTGCACCGAGGCCAAATTGCCCATATTGTAATCAACAATACCAATCATGCCATATACTTCTCAAGTACTTTGGGGATAGCAATACCCCCCTCTTGGTTTTGAAAATTCTCCATAATAGCAATAATCGTACGCCCTACCGCCAAAGCTGAGCCGTTGAGAGTATGCACAAAGGAGTTTTTATCTCCATCTTTGAAGCGAATTTTTGCTCTTCTTGCTTGAAAATCACGCACATTGGAGATAGAACTAATCTCACGGTATTGGTTTTGCCCTGGTAGCCACACCTCTATATCAATCGTACGAGCCGCTGAAAAGCCCAAATCTCCACCGCAAAGCTCTACGATACGATGGGGTAATTCAAGTAAGGTCAAAAGTTCTGAAGCATTGGCAACCATCATTTCAAAGATCGTATCGGATTGGTCGGGGTGAGTGAGGGCTACCATTTCGACTTTGCTAAATTGGTGTTGGCGTATCATTCCTCTGGTGTCTCTTCCCGCACTTCCTGCCTCTTTTCTAAAACAAGGACTGTAGGCAGTGTAGAGAAGGGGGAGTTGGCTTGGCGATACAATCTCATCGTGGTGCAAATTGGTAAGCGGCACTTCGGAGGTGGGAATCAAAAACAGCTCTTCGCCCTCAATCTTGAAAAGATCCTCTTCAAATTTTGGCAATTGTCCTGTGCCTTGAAGCATCGCACGGTTGTTGATAAAAGGGATACTTACCTCTTCAAAACCTTTGGTGCGATTGTGATCCAAAAAGAAACCAATTAAAGCACGTTCAAGCCTAGCCGCCTCTCCTTTGAGGACACTGAAACGACTTTTGACCAATTTCACACCTCGCTCAAAATCGATCCAACCGTTGAGTTCGCTTAGTTCCCAATGCTCTTTGGGTTTAAAATCAAAGGTTTTGGGAGTGAGTACCCTTTTGATTTCGACATTGTCGTTTTCATCAACTCCATCGGGTACTTTTGCATCGGGAAAGTTGGGAATGACCAAAGCCACATTTTGCAACGCCTCATCGGCTTGGCGTGCTTTTTCTTGCAACGCAACAAGAAGCTCTTTGTTGGCATCGACTTTGGCTTTAAGATCCGTTGTATCTTTGCCCTCTTTTTTATAGATTCCAAAGAGTTTGGACATCTCATTTTGGTTGGCTTTTGCCTCTTCAAACTGGGCGTTTGCCTCTTTGAGGGCTATAAAAAGCTGATGGAGTTGCTCAAGCGTATCGCTACTGACTCCCTTTTTGATAAGCAAAGCTGTAGCTTCATCGTAGTTTTTTTGCAGATATTTCAAATCAATCATTATTTGTACCTAAATTTTTTTGAAATTATAGTAAAAAGTGTTGGAGAGATGGATTAAAGTGACAAAAAGGGGAGGAGTAAACCCCTTTTTGTGCTATTCAAATTCGGTAGATACATTAATACGTGTGATATTAAAAGTACAATCTTTATCCGCAGGTGCGGTTAATTTGAAGCTGATAAAAGCCGCTCCATACTCTGCGATACAAGCTCTTGCATCGTAGTCGTTTGAAGTCCCTATAATCTCATAACCGCACGTTGAACCTGCCTCAATACCCCAACCAAAGTGTGCATTGCGATAAAATTCAGGTACTTTTTCGTGCCATATCGAGAAACCAACATTTGCTGTCTCACCTTTGGGTACTGTGTAGCCATCGGTTGGTTCGGAGTAGAGTCCGTTTCCTCTGAGAGTTACCTTTTTGGCTTCACCAATTCGTGTGGTTTGATCGGTATCGGCTTGATAGCCTGTGAGATTGACCCAAAGCATAATATCTTTGCCTGTGAGGTGATAATCGTAGCCAAAAGTAACAATTGCCGTCCCCTGACTATCAAGCGTAGAGCCGTTGCTATCGACTTGGGCATAACCAATGTATTCGCTACCATCACTGCGGCAAGGGTCTTGTCGGTAGTTGTGACCAATGGCATAGAAGAGTTCACTGCGTTTTGCTCCCAAATAGGTATCTTGCAACTCCAATACTTCGTTGCTTAGACGACTAAAGTCCCATTTGCCCAATGCCTCATAAGCGTATCCCTCTCCAAAGAGTACCAATTTGTCGTTGGATTCATCAATGTATTGAAAACGATTTTGACCGTCCACTGGCACACTAAAGGTAGCCAAACCTCCACCCAAAGGATTGATTGTTCCTTTTTGGGTATCGTTTTTGGCGATGTAGAGTCGTTTGGTTGAGTCTGTCTCAATGGCACTAGGGGCTGAACCATCCACAGCGTATCCCACAATCGCTCCTGTGGCTACTCCAGGTGAGGTATTGACTTTGTTGTTGTAGGCATCGGTAGCTGAAACGGCGTAACGTTCAATGTACTTTCCTCTTGCCTCATCGTGTTCTACCCCCACATAAGAGAGACTCATCGCTGTGGGAGGCCCCGAAAAGACGGTGATATTGACGGTTTGTTCGAGTTTTCGAGTCACTTTGTTGGCATCGACAAAGGTAGCAACGACACGCAAAGGAATAAGTCCCGATTTGGTATTGGTTTTGATATTAAAAGTAATTGGATTTTCATTTGTCAGGGTGAGTGTTGAATACTCTTGCCCGTTTGAAATCAATTTTCCAATATAAATATTTTGAATTGCTATCTCAAAACTTGTCATACTTGCTTTGGCTACATCATTACCTGCATCATCTTTGACTACGATTGAAAAAGATTTCTCTTGATCGGGAATACCCATCGTAAATTTATTATCTTCCGATGAAATCTCCATGGTGTAGTTGATAGGCACATAATCAGAGGTGGGTTTATAGGTGACGGTCATCTCTTTTTTGTTGGTAGGGTCGGCATCGTGGTAGAATTTAAATACCGACGAGCTATCACCGCTATCAATAAGGGCTTGAAGATTTTGCGGGCCGGTGTATCTAAAAGTAGCCTCGCCATTGACAACGGGTACACTGTAGGCTTCAAAGCTACCAATATCAACCCCATTGACTATCTTAGCAGGTAATACAACCTCAATATTACCTTGTGAGTAGGGTGAGTTGGTCTCTCCTGCATAGACTTTGATGGCAATGACGGCTTGTTGGGAGTTGTTGGTAAGCTCAATGTTTTTGGAGCTATTGGGAATAACAACAAAAGGTTTTTCCGATACAACCACTGCCTCTTTTTTGTTGAATTTCAATTGAAAATCTTGGGTTAAATTGCCATCGACATAGACTGCGGTCAGATTGAGCAATTTACCATCGACAACTTCCATATCTTTGGGCGATGTGTATTTGAAGGTTGCATACCCTAAAGCATCGGTTTGGGTGCTAATAGCGGCAAAAGTACCGTATTGATCATTGGGATTGGCAAAGGCTTTGAGCGTTACAATCTCATCGGTTACAGCAAACCCATTGGCGATAAGTTGCACTTTTATATCGTAGGCACTATCGGCTTCAACAATCTCCAAAGGCGTTGTAGCATTGATGAAGCTATAGCTCTCTGCATCGCTTACATTATTGTCGATTACCCCGCCTGTTGTGGTATTGCCGTCGGTTTTAAACGTGACCAAAAAATCTTGCGTAAGCTCTTTATAGCTTGTATTGGTCTCTTCGTAGTACAAAACGCTCTCAAATTTAATAATACTTCCATTGACGATACTTAAATCCGATGGTGAGGTGTATTCAAAGGTGAAATAGCCTTTCTCATCGGTTGTAGCGGTCATGGATGTAAACGTACCGTATCTATCAAAAGGATTTTTAAATGCCTTTAGAAATACTGTTGCTCCCACTACGGGGTGTTGGTACTGTATCAATTGGGCTTTGAGCTGATAGGCACTACTTGCTTGTGTCACTGTAAGGGGTGTTGTGGGGTTGATAAAAGTATATTCGGGGCTACTCACCACGGTTGTGTCGTTGGTTGTACCGCCACCTGTTGTGGTATCGTCCGTTACCAATCCGCCACTACCCGTAGGGGTACCCGTAGATGCACCAGTTGGATCCTCTTTGCTGTTGCTACCGCATGCACTTAGGACTAACGTTATCGCAACAATCAAAAAGTAGTCAATAATTTTTTTCATAATCGTTTCCTTTATTTATCAAGGCGACTAGTATAAGTAGTTTACGCCAAGAGCGAAGTTGCCGATATGATCAACTTCATCCATATCTCCCAAAGAGTATCGATAGGCTACATCGACATCAATCTCTTTGGTCACATCAAGAGTAAAACCCGCTTGACCACCGTAGAAGAAGCCATCTTCATCTTTGAGCGTTGATTCGTAGTTCATATAGCCTCCGTGTACGCCCAAATAGGGTTTAAATGAGGCACTATTAAACTCTGAAGTCAAAAGATAGTAATCAAACCCCAACAATCCTCGTTCGTAGTTTTGGTCGCTCTCTTTGTTGTCAAAGTAATTGAGTGCTATAAGTGTACGCCAATCTTCATTTTGGGCTCCGATTCGCACACCAAACTCTGCATTAGTCCCTTTGACATCGTTTTCGCCAAAGATACCGCCTGTGTTGGCTTGAATAGTTGAAGCACCTACTTCCAGACCGATAAATCGCTCTCCCTCATCCAATCCCTCTTCGGCTATCAAAGATGATGATAGTGCCATTGACAATAATACGATTGATAGTTTTGTTCTCATAATATACTCCTTGAAAAACTATTTTACAAAGAATAACATATTTTTATATTAATTAAGATTAAAATTTTTAGGATTTGATATAGTTCTATATTAAAAAATTTGAAAGATAAAGAGTTGGCAACTGTTTTGTTGCAAAAATTAACCAAACAATAACTTTTTGTTATCTCTTGCAACAATAAAAATCCAAAAGAGACTCAACTCACGAAGAGCCTATCTATCATTATTTTATATCGAAATATCACCGTAGCCTGTGATTTGACCCTTTTTGATGCCTTTTTGTTTCAGCAAATCGCTATCTTGGACAAACACATTGTACCCTTGGGTGCATTGCACATAGAGCCACTGTTCGGGATTGGGCAGTGTGGGGCTTTGATTGATACGTTTAAAAATTTTCGGATTGTCTTCAAAAACGGTTGATAGAAATTCCACTGTAACCTCTTGCGATTGACTGGGGCTAAAAATACCGTGCGAGTAGCCCTCTGCTGCGTAGGAGACGTACAAAAATTTATCTCCTACTCTCATATCCGTTTTGCCATTGTTGAACGTAAAGTTCTCTTGTATAGAAGCGGGTGGTGTTTGGACAATCTCATAATTCTCTACGGGATTGATGGTATAAAAACCTATCAATGAGTTTGGCTCTTTTGCCCATGGGTGATAGAGACCGTTTTTGACTTCGCACGGCTTACTATCCTTTTTGGTTCGCAAAGAGGGGTATCCTTTTATTGTCGTGAAGCCTTTGGCGTGAGCGTTGATATTAATGACGGGCGAGGGATACTCCGAAGCCCAAAACGGGGTGGCTATTTGATGATAGACGTTACCGTTTCGTTCTACATCAATAGGGTAGGGTTTGCTCTCTTGTGCAAAAGAGAGTCCTAAGAGGGACAAATAGAGTAGTGCTAAACGCATGATTGTTGCTCCTTTTTGGTTTATTATAGCATATTTTGGAGACTACACTACATCTTATATTTCAACGCCTCCAATCTTTTGATGCGTTCATCGGTAGAGGAGAGTGTGAAATAATAAACCCTTCGACTAGGCTCAGGGTGAACGGATAGCGTAA
>DYMA01000143.1 GCA_020721815.1 Sulfurovum sp.
CGGTTTGGATATTGAGAAATCGCATAATCTAAGCTCCTTTTTGGGGTATTATAGCGTAAAAGGGTGTATGGATTGAGTTGTGTTTGGCGTAAGATATTTTTGGACAAACTCACTGCTACTCATAAGCTCTATCTCTTTGGAATAAAACCGTGCATCGTTGGAGATAATGAGGTCGCATTTTGCTTTTTGGGCTAGGATATATTGCAAGGTATCTTCAAGATCGCCAAAGTTGCTATCGCTTCGCATCAAATCACAACACATCTGCACCTCTTTGTTATCAAAATCAATCACCGTGCAAAATTGATTGATTTGCTCGACACTATCAAGGGCTTTGGCTCGATTTTGTTTGGCAAGGATATAGTAGATGGTGGTGATAAGGTCGCAACTGGTGTAGATGCCCACCTCTTGTTTGGCAAGAGAGATTAAAATATCAAGCCCCTCTTGATAGCGTGGACGGCTGATATCATTCGCATCAATCAAAATATTTGCATCCAAAAATACTCGCTTAACCATCCCGATTTGCCTTAATCTCTTGAATGGTCAAATCACCAAAGAGACCCGTGCCACTCCCTGCAAATTTATAAATCGCTTCAAGTTTTTGCTCTTTGGATACCTCTTTGTACTCTTTTTCAATAAGTTCTTTGATGATTTGCGTTTGTGTCTTCTCTCGACGAGTAGCAATTTGCTCCAAATGCTTCACTATCTCCTCATCAAATATAAAGTTTTTTCGTACAGACATTAGAACTCCTTTTTTATACATATTTTATCATACATAGGATTAAAAATTTGTTTTTTGGTGTTGGTTTGTGGGGGCATTATACTTTTGGATAGGCTCTGATACTAAATAGTAATCTTTATACTATATGATGGTAGTTATGAAACTCATGAAAAGAAACGTCCGTATAAATTATCTCATTGTTAGCTATACGCTCTCTGTAGCACTGCTTATCAGTGCGGGGTTGATGATTTATAGCTTTTACCTCTCTTCGATGTATGCCAATATTCAAGAGAGTTCTATCAAGCTCAAACAGATTTATGAACGCTACACGGCTCTTAAATACACTTTTCTCTATACGGGAGATTTGAAACTCAAAGGGGAGCTTAAACGCTATTGCCAAAAATGCAAAGCGTTGCAAAAAGAGTATCTTCATGAAGAGTACACCTACAAACCCCAAGCCATTGATGTGATGGATAGAAGACTCTTTGCACTTATAACGCTTTTGGAGGAGTACAAAGGGAAGCTTGAAGAGATTTTTGAGCTCAAAAAACAACTCGGAGTTGATCATAAAGAGGGACTTTATGGGACATTGAGAGAGAGTATTCACAAAGTCGAAAAGGAGTTTTTGCGTCATCAAGGAGGTATCGAACTCTCATACTATATGCTTAAACTTCGCCGTCATGAAAAAGATTTTATGTTAAGAGGACTCAAAAAGTACATTGATTACTTTGATGATGATTACAATCGACTCGTTGAGCTTATCGAAGAGGCAAATATCACCGATAAAACCAAGCTCAAATACAATCTTCGCAACTACCACAGAGAGTTTCACAGCTTTTGCGATATTTATCGCCAACTCTTCAAAGAGAGCGGTACGGTAAGCCAAACGCAGAGGCTTGAAGAGCAATTTAATCACATCTACAGCACCTTTTTGCACGATATTAACAAAACCAAACATCCCATTACGGCTAACGATGAAGTATGCTATTTTGAGTGCTTTGTTGCTTTTGATAGGACTTATTGCGACGCTTTTGTGGATGCGAGGTGAGCTAAAATACGCCAAAGAGATCAATCCGCTCACCCAGCTCAACGGCAACAATCGCATCAACAAATACCTACACCACCTCCTCAAACACCATAAAGATAGGATGATTATCTATTTTGATTTTGACAACTTCAAACCCTTCAACGACCATTTTGGATTTGAAAAAGGAGATGAAGTGATACTCTTCTTTTCAAAACTTCTCAAAGAGATTTTTGGGCAAAAAGGGTATTTTATCGGGCATATTGGGGGCGATGATTTTATTGTGATGGTTGAAAACGCTCACTTTGACAAAGTCGTTGAGGAGATTCAAGCGATACAAAAAGATTTTGTTGATTACACCCAAACCTTTTACGATGATGAAACCCAACAAAAAGGCAAGATATTTATGAAAGACCGCTTTGGGGTAGAGCGGGAGTTTGAGATATTAAGCGTGAGTGCTGCGGCTATTCATATCCGACAAGATCTCATTATTTTGGATGAACAAAGCATTGGTGAACTCATTGCGATACTCAAAAAGAGTGCAAAGATTACCAAGCTTTCCGTTGCTTCGATACTCTAAAAGCGATATAATGGCACAATTTGTATCTAAGGAAATATTTGATGAAAACTATCACTATCCCAAAAGCCAAACGAGATTTTACGCTCATTTGCAACGACATTGCCCCCGATAAATCCATCTCGCATCGTTGTGCGATGTTTTCACTTCTAAGTGACCAAAAATCAACCATTCACAACTTTTTACAAGGCGAAGATACGCTCAACTCGCTCAATATCGCAGCCCAACTAGGAGCAACAGTAGTGCGAAAGGGAGGCGATGTAGAGATTACCCCACCCGCCAAACTGCAAGAACCCAATGATGTATTAGATTGCGGCAATGCAGGGACTGGAATGCGTTTGTATGCAGGACTCTTAGCAGGAATTGAGGGGCTTTTTGTTTTGAGTGGCGATAAATATTTGCGAAACCGTCCCATGGGCAGAATAGCCGATCCTTTGCGTAGCATTGGAGCTTCTATCGATGGACGAGAGGGTGGGAAACTAGCCCCTCTTGTGATTCGTGGAGCTAAACTGCACGCTTTTGAGTACCACTCCCCTATCGATTCGGCACAAGTCAAATCGGCTCTTATCTTAGCCGCACTTCAAGCCGATAATACAAGCCGCTACAAAGAGGATCTCTTAAGCCGTGACCACACCGAACGTATGCTACGAGGCATGGGGGCTTCTATCGAGAGGCTTGAAGATGGATGGATAGAGATTAAACCCCTCAAAGCTCCCCTAAAACCTCTCACTATCACCGTGCCTACCGACCCATCAAGCGGTTTTTTCTTTGCGGTGTTGGCTTCTATCATCGAGGGCAGCAGCGTCGTGATTGAAAATGTCACCCTCAATCCTACCCGTATCGAAGCCTATAAAATATTGGAACAAATGGGAGCCAAGATTGATTATATCCCCAAAGAGGATATTTACGAACCCATTGGCGATATTAAGATTAGCTACAATGGAAAGCTCAAAGCCGTAGAAGTGAGCCAAAATATCGCATGGCTTATCGACGAACTTCCTGCCCTCTCTATCGCTATGGCACTAGCACAAGGCACAAGTGTCGTCAAAAACGCCCAAGAGCTACGCGTCAAAGAGAGCGACCGCATTAGCAGTGTATTAGAGGGTCTTAAACGCTGTGGGATTGAGACGATTGAGCATCAAGATGGCTACGAGATAGTAGGCGGTGAGCTAAAAGAGGCGACCATTAATAGCTACGGTGACCACCGCATTGCCATGAGTTTTGCCATTGCAGGGGCTTATTGCGGGATGAACATCGAAGATATCGAGTGCATTGATACCTCATTCCCCAACTTTTTTGAGATTTTAAACAGAGTTGGGGTTTGAATAATACGTTGATTTGATACCCTTTTATCACAAAATATTCTATATAATACGTTAAAGTTTTATACAATAGGATACTATTATGGTCAATATGTCACTAAAGACGGGGCTTTTGAACGTGAGTTACGATCAAAAGTTGGAACACCTTACAGGTTTTGGTTCTAGGCTCAATCCCAAACGGGGGTATCTGTTTGTCTCCAAAGTGCTGGGCAAACACATTCCTGCCAAACCCTCCGCAATGCAAGAGATATACTCGCAATTGGCTCACAAAACGGCGCATCAACTTCTCCTTGATAAGCCCACCGTGGTGATTGGATTTGCTGAGACGGCTACGGCACTGGGGCATGGAGTCTTTGAAGCGCTTCGTGATGAGTTTGGCATCAAAGATATATTTTATATTCATTCGACTCGCTTTATGACTTCTCATGATACCTTTTTGGAGTTTTACGAAGAGCATTGCCATGCACCCAGTCATATTATCTATCACCCCAAAGATAACGCTCTGCGTGATTTGCTCTACGATGTGGGCAATGTAGTACTCGTCGATGATGAGGTCTCTACAGGCAAAACCGCCAATAATTTAATAGAACAACTCAAACACCACCTCCCCGCCGTACACAACTACCTGCTTGTCACCATCCTAAGCTGGATTGGCAACACAAAAAATGCGTTCAAAAACATTGCACTCTACAATGGCAATTTTGAGTTTGAATGGCACTACAACGGCAAAGTCATGGATGAGTGCATCGTCTCAGAGCCTCAAGAAAAGGTGATGCTAGATGAGATTATCCCCTACAATTTTGGGCGATACGGTATCGATAGATTGCACAGTGTCCTTGAAAATCCTATCAATAGCGATGCGTTGGAGGGCAAAAGAGTACTGGTTTTGGGTACGGCTGAGTTTATGTATCCTCCCTATCTTTTGGCGTTGTCGCTCGAACTTAGCGGGATTGATGTCTATTTTCAAGCCACCACTCGAAGTCCTGCCAATGTCGATGGCGATATTGAGTCCAAACTTGAATTTAAAGACAACTACTTTGAAAATATCGATAATTTCCTCTACAATGTCGATGACAAAGAGTACGACAAAATCTTCATCTGCTATGAAACCACCCAAAAACCCAAAAACTTCAAACTCAAAGAGATACTCAATCGCCACGGATTTAAGGACGTAGAAGAGCTATACTTTAGAGATAATTAACTTTTAGTGCCTATGATACGAAGCTTACTCGTTCCACACTCTCAGGAGAGGCGGAACGAGAGAAACTATAGCCAAGCATTACGAAAAGCCAAACTAGATATTTTTTGAAGCTTCTTAAAGCCCTTGTCAAATGTAATCAATTTACAATTATTGTATTCACAAAATGCTAAATGAAATATATCAAATGAGCTATGATACTGCTTGCTTTCGTTTAGTATCTCTATAACTCGTTTATTTATATTAGAGTTTGTAGGTTTTATAAATTGCGATAAAAAATCTAAGTTTTGTTCTATAAAAATATCATTTTCTTTTAGTTTTTTTGAAGCAAAAGCAAATTCATAAAGTATCATTTCTGATAAAATTATGGTATTGTTTTTAACCGATTCTCTAATCAGTTTTTTTAGATATATCTTTTTGATTTGTGTTATCTATATTATTACAAAAAGCATAAATATAAATATTTGTATCAAAGTATTCCATCTAATACCATATCGTCTATATTTGTAGCCAATTCCATTGTCGCTGTTACTTTATTATCTGATTGTTCAACTAATCTATCAAATTCATCAAGTTGTTTTTGTGTTTTATTATCAATAGTATCGTTATTGTTTACACTATCGTACATAGCTATAAAAGTTGCTTTTGTATTTGAAAGTAAGTCTTTATACTCTTTTGGTATATGAACAACACCATTTTCTATAGGTGCTTGAAATTCTACAGCATACATTTGAACTCCTTTGTATTTTATGATTTATTCTATCTTTTTTTGGATAATGCTTTATTTAAATCATATTGAAACAATACCTTTATTGATGCCTCAATGCTTTAATCATTTTTTGATTAAGTTCAATAACCTTTGCACAATCTTCTCGTGTTTCCATAAAATTTATCCAAAATTGAGTATAAAAAAACATATCAACAATAACCTCTCATTGCTTACGTTTCCTAGAGTAGTTATTTGCGTTTGATTTAACTCTTTGAGTGATTCCGTATCGTTATAATATTGGGCTATCGTTCGTTTGAGGTAGTTTACCTCAGCTGTATATTTTTCCAAAAAGCTTTTTGCATCACTTTTATATTTTTGCACAAACCCTTCTTGTTTTTTAGCCTCTTTTAATTCAATGGACTTATGATAAACATTCAACATCTTTTGTTCGAGTGCGGTACCAATTTTTTCAGCCCTCTCTTTGGGAAACATATCAATTAACAAGATAGATTGATACTCTCCAACAAGAGCTTTTATACTGCGTTCCAAAGTTGCATCAAACTCTGCTAAGCTTAGCTCAAAAAGCCTTGGTGTTTTGGATAAAAGTTTAGCTTTTTCTTCTTGCTTAAGATAGGCTATGTCGTATTCAAGTGACTTAAGTGTAAGATTATTG
>DYMA01000144.1 GCA_020721815.1 Sulfurovum sp.
TTTTGCTGTTTTTATTTTAAGGTTTTTGGGGTAGAGGGGGGTGAGTGGTTACTAAAATTCATAGGATGATTATAGCATTATAGTTCATTCAATAGCTCTTTAATAGGTCGGGTTTTATGGGTTTTAATATCCTTAAGTCCTTTGTGAATATCTTGAGCCATTTGATACTCTTTTTTATAAATGGTTCGTTTGATGATTTTTTTAAGCTCCTCTTCGAGATTGACACCTCGTTAGAGCATATCATCATAAAAGCTATCTTCTAATTGCAGTTCAATAGTATGCACAATAAAATTATAGCACAAAAGCATCAAAAGTCAAAAATAGAGCCATTTTAGCTTCTTCTAACCCATAATTTGGGATAATCACTAAAAATCTTAACAACAAAAAAGGATAGTAAATGTGTATATTTTGTAAAATCGTAGCGGGTGAATTGCCCAGCAACAAAGAGGCAGAAAATGAGCATTTTTTGGCTTTTCACGATCTCTATCCCAAAGCCCCCGTGCATCTTTTGATTATCCCAAAGGCTCATATAGAGTGTTTTCAAGAGATAGATGTGCAAACAATGGCAGGACTTACGGAGTTTATTCAAGAGGTAGCTAGAAGAATGGGGCTTGATAAGAGTGGATATCGGCTTATTACCAATAACGGTGAAGATGGCGGACAAGAGGTAAAGCACCTACACTTTCATCTTTTGGGTGGTGGGAAACTCAAATGGGAACATCTCCACGACGAATCGCACAAAAATATCTAACGGACAAGGTTTGTTTCTACTTTTTTAGCTGTAGGTTCGGCTTTAGCCGAACATTTGGAGGCTAAAGCCGAGGCTACATACTCAAAGTCGTTGCTTGTGCCAAAAATAGGGGCTTTGCTCCTATTTTTGCGTAACATCAGTCATTTAGAGTTGTCTGTTGTTGTGGAGCAATCCACCAATCATCCCCTTAACGGCTGCTTGTAGGTCGGCAGGATAGATGACAAGTTTTGAATTAGGACTCTTACTAAGATGCTCCATAGCATCAATGTATCTATCACCCAACAAGAACATAACAGGAAGCTCTCCGCCTTGCATGGCTTCGCCCAAACGTTTAATCGCTTCAGCCGAGGCCGTCGCCAAAGCTATTTGTGCCTCTGCCTCTTTTTTGGAGGCTTCAAGTTTTCCTTGAGCTTCCAAAATAGCTGCATTTTTTAATCCCTCTGCTTGTGTCTCTACGGCTCTTCTCTCTCGCTCTGCTGCTGCTTGACGCTCCATAGAGGCTTGCATTGAATCGCTAGGATTGATGTCTTGAATCTCAATAGATTTGACGGTTATCCCCCAATCTGCCACATCATCAAGGATTTGATTTTTGAGTTTGGTTTTGATTTGATCTCGACTGCTCAAAGCATCATCAAGACTCATCTCACCAATAATAGAACGAAGCGTAGTTTTGACCAATTGGCTAATAGCTAGTCTGTAATCCTCTACTCCATAGATTGCATCGCGTGGATTGGTCACACGAATAAAAGCAACAGCGTTGGTGATAATCACAACGTTATCGAGTGTAATAACCTCTTGTTTCTCCACATCGAGGATAATATCTCGTGTATCAATTCGTACTTTGATAGTATCCAAAAAGGGAGTAATGATATTAAGACCAGGGGTGATGGTACGATTAAATTTACCCAATCGCTCAATAACCCACTCTTCACCTTGCGGGACAATATTGACCCCTTTGTACATTGTATAGACGATTGCACCGATTAAAAACAGCAGTATGTAAAAAATTTCCATGATTTGACTCCTTTTTGATTTAGTTTTGTGAAGGCTCTTGTGCCTTGACCTCTTGCACTATAAGCAACTGTCCCTTGACCTCTAAGATGCGTATTCTAGCACCTACCGCAATATCCTCTTTTGCCGAAGCACTCCAATGTTTGCTTCCCAAAACGGGAATATCAAACATCACTTTGCCTCTTTCGTAGGCTTTTATATCCTCCTCGACACGCCCCATGGTATCGAGCATATTGTTGGATTGCCCTGCGGCACTGATGAGTCTGGTTCTAAAAAAGAGATACCATACTGCAATAAAAGCAATCGAGAGACTCATCCAAATAATAAGCTCTGTATTGATGCTTGTAGCAAAGAAAAAGTCAATAATCCCCACAAAGATAAAAGCTATACCAAAAGCTAGAAACACAAAGGTAAACGATACCATCTCAAACACCATAACAACAATACCGATAATGATCCAATGCCACCATGCAATTGCATGACTTAAAAATTCAATCATCGTGCCTCCCCTTATTCCATTATGCGTATTTTACCTGAATTTTCTATAATAAAACAATACACAAATCCTCTTTTATTACAATTTGATAAGCAACAATTGGCTATAATCGTTCTACTTTTAAAATTTTTCAAGGATAGATAATGGCATTAAACGTTTATTATGACAAAGATTGTAATTTGGATTTGATCAAGTCCAAAAAAGTAGCGATGATTGGTTTTGGAAGCCAAGGGCATGCGCATGCAGAGAACCTAAGAGATAGCGGTGTAGAGGTTTGTGTAGGACTTAGAAAAGGCGGAAGCTCATGGGCAAAAGCACAAGCCAAAGGGTTTGAGGTGCTTACAGTAGCTGAAGCTACGGCTGCTAGTGATGTAGTGGTTATTTTGTTGCCCGATGAAAATCAAGCTGAGATTTACGCCAACGAGATTGCTCCCAACCTCAAAGAGGGTGCGACGATTTCATTTGGTCATGGCTTCTCTATCCATTACGGTAGAATTAAACCCGCTGCCAATATTAACGTCATGATGGTAGCTCCCAAAGCTCCTGGACATACTGTACGAAGTGAATTTGTAAAGGGTGGAGGGATTCCTGACCTTATTGCTATCCATGCTGATCCTAGCGGAAACACAAAAGATTTGGCTATGAGCTACGCATCGGCTATCGGTGGTGGTCGAACGGGTATTATCGAAACAACCTTCAAAGATGAGACTGAAACCGATCTGTTTGGCGAACAAGCGGTTCTTTGCGGTGGGGTTTCGGCACTTGTTCAAGCTGGATTTGAGACGCTCACAGAGGCGGGTTACCCCGAAGAGATGGCGTACTTTGAGTGTTTGCATGAGCTTAAACTCATTGTCGATTTGATGTTTGAAGGCGGTATTGCCGATATGCGTTACTCCATCTCCAATACCGCAGAGTATGGCGATATGGTAAGTGGGCCACGAGTCGTCAACGAAAGCTCAAAAGCTGCCATGAAACAGATACTCAAAGAGATCCAAAACGGTCAATTTGCAAAAGATTTCGTACTTGAAGGTCAAGCAGGTTACCCACGCATGAACGCTGAACGAAACAACCTCAGAGCCCACCCCATCGAAGTAACAGGCAGACGATTAAGAGCCATGATGCCATGGATTAATGCCAACAAAATCGTCAATCAAGAGACAAACTAAACTTTTTGAAGATGTATCATCTTAAATCTATCTCCCATCATGGTGGGGGCTAGTAGGGTTTTGATTTTGTCGGCTTCTCTTGCATAGTTTTTTTGAGTGCTTTGCTTGGCAAACATCTCTAGCAGTTCAATAATGCCAAATCGTACCAACGCTCTAGCTTGGGTTTCATATTCAATTAGCGTCATACCTGCCTCCTCAAAGGCATCGATAACATGAGCGAAATTAACATCAAAGGTAATATCGCTTTGTTTAAACTCATCGGCTAATACCATCTCCTCATCAAAGAGGGGTAGGGTAGTGTGGGCTTTGTAGATACGGATAGAGAAATCATTGCGTACATACTTTTCCCCATAATCAAAGCTGACAAAATCCAAACGCTTGGCTGTTTGGGCAATATCAGTAGCAAAACTTTCATACCCTACAGCTACTTCCCCCGTGTTTTGATGGTATTTGAGAGCTTTTTGACTAATTTCTTCATCTATTTCACCCCAGATAATTTGATTATCATTTAGATACGCCATTTGATTATCACGAATGAGTTCACAAGCAAAAGCATCAAATATCTCATTGGAGATAAAAAAAGCATATTCGACATCTATCTCTTCGAGTGAGCTAAAAATCTCTACGTGAACATCATCGCCAAATCGCTCATAGATATACTTTTTTTGTGCCTCTTGGACTTTGGGTTGGCGTTCTACTATGGCAAATTTCATGCTTTGTATCAGTGTGGGGTCGCAACTGTAGAGCCACTGTATCATATCGCCAATAAGATAGCCTTGATGCGCACCAATCTCAATGAGATAGCCATTGCGTGGAATGCTACCTTGTACAATCTTTTGATAGACAAAATTGGCGATAGAGACCCCAAAAAAGGAGCTTGTGCTTACCGCCGTATAAAAATCTCCCCCTTTGCCTATCGCTTTGAAGTTTTGGTAGTAGCCCTCCTCGCCGTAGAGCCACTCGTTCATATAGTCACTAAAGCTCATCATCGTTATTGCGGTGTTCTCTTCTTTGCTGTTTCTCTCTTTTGTCGCTTGTTGTGTCGCCGTTGTTGTCGTAGCGTTTTTTCTCTCTCGTATCGCCATTTTCGTAGCGTTTTTTATCCCTTGGCTTGTTTTCGTCGCTGGTGCGATTATTGGGATAGGTTGTGGTCTCTGGAACGGGGTCTGTTCTCTTTGGGTTTTCATGGGTGTAACGGTTGTTTGGTCTATTGGTTGTGGTGGTGTTGTTGTGTTGATTTGCGGGATTATTATCATAGGCGTTGGGATTGTTTGTGTTGGGACGGTTGTTGGGTCTATTGTTTATGTCGTTGTTGTATCGGTGGTTTGGTCTATTGTTTGCGTCGTTGTTGTATCGGTGGTTGTAGTTTGCATCTTCCCTATAGCCGTAGCGTCCTGTGCGTGCCTTGAAGCGTTTGCCTTGATGATAGCGATAGCCTTTGCGAAAATAGTGTCCGTGTTTAAAGCGTTTGCCACGATAATAGTAGTAACCGTTGCGATACTCACCTCCATAATAGTAGCGATCGCCATCGTAATAGTACGATCTATCGTGATTGCGTTCAAGCGGTGCAAACTCTCGTGCCAAAGAGGTCGTTATCATAAGAAAAGAGATGAAGAATATCCCTACTAAAAGCTTTTTAAATTGTGTTTGCATGGTACAAACTCCTTAGAATTAAATGCAACATTATAGCCAAAAAGAGCAAACAAAATTTAACATGCGATTGTATATGGGATAGGGTATAATACCACTTCCAAGAGAAAGGTATTGAACTCTTGCCGATAGGCAAAGCTTTAGTGAAAGGAATTTTTAAAAAGCTTTGCTTTTTGAAAAGGAGAAAGGTATTAAATGAAACGAAAAGCTCTTTTTTTGGATCGGGATGGGGTGATTAATGTCGAAAAGCACTACCTGCACACCGTAGAGGATTTTGAATTTATTGATGGGGTTTTTGAGGCGTGTCGCTATTTTCAAATGCAAGGTTATCTTATCGTTGTCATTACCAATCAAGCGGGAATCGCCAAAGGATACTACACCCATGAGGAGTTTAAAATCCTTAATGATTGGATGATAGGAGAGTTTAAAAAAGAGTCCATTGAGATAGCCAAAGTCTATTATTGCCCTCATCATCCCGATTTTGATGGAGAGTGCATTTGTCGCAAACCCAATGCGGGAATGATTTGGGAAGCCCAAAAAGAGTTTGCCATAGACCTTACCCGCTCTCTTCTGATAGGCGACAAGCTAAGCGATATAGAAGCGGGTAAAAAAGCAGGGGTAGGGGAGTGCTACCTCATCTCCACGGGGCATGATATTGGAGCTATTGTTTATGATAAAAAGATTGATAATCTAAGAGAGCTTATAAACAGCTAACGAATTGTCATTTTTGAATGTGTAGCTTAGGCTTTAGACGAGTTCTTACTATTTATCCAAATGCTTTTTAAGCTTATCTATAGAGATATTAAGCTCTTTGGCTACCTCTTCGATGGAGAGTTTAAACTTGGTTATCATTTTAATAGCACTGCCAATTATCCCTTGTGAAATCCCTATGTTCGGCTAAAGCCGAACCTACGATAAACTTATCTTTGGTGGTGATGTCTTTT
>DYMA01000145.1 GCA_020721815.1 Sulfurovum sp.
TACGAAATCAGTTGTACCTACTTTCGATAGGTCTATTATATAGGATAAGAGTTAATCATTAGTTAATATAATTAAATATTTATCTTAAGTATCAAAAAACGCATCCATAATCTCAAATTTGCTCTCAATATTTTCAAAAGAGTGGTTGCCACCCTCTTCAAGAATGACACGATTGGGATTGATGCCTTGATGCTCAAAAAGTGCAACGCTTCCCTATAATCAAGCGACTCATCCCCTTTTTGTAGCAAGAGCAGATAGTTATCGGGGTTTGGGTGTGCTACATTGAAAGCTTCAAGCATTGTGAGATGTTGTGTGTTCCATTCAAAGCCACTTAAATCGTAATAGTTAAGCCCCTTAGCCTTTTGCAACGTAAGGGTGGGTTTGATAGAGGGATTAATCAATACGGCTTTGAGATTGTAGTGCGTAGCCAAAAAGATTGCCATATAGCCCCCAAGAGAAGAGCCGATAAGATGAACCTTTTCTCCTTGTGCGAGGGCAAACTCAATGAGTTGCTTTAAGGTATCGATAGCAAGGAGCGGAACGTAGCTCAATGAGGGTGCTATAAGCGTACCGTGGGCATAATACTCTTTGAATTTAAGAGCTTTAGAGCCTACTCCAGAACTTCCAAATCCATGAATGTAGAGTATCATGACCTATTGACGGACATAAACAACGTTGGCGGAAGTTTTGAGTTTCTCAAAATAGTCTTGTGTGGCTTGTTTGCGTTGATTGTGTTTCCACGCTTGAATAACACCGTTACGAGCCTTTTCATAATTTAAAATTTGAGAACCGCTTTTGCTTTTGATTTTGTACATCACAAATGTATCTCCTGCGTTCATGGGTTGCAAAAAGGCATCGTTGGGAGCTGAGATAGCCATAGCAAAGAGTTCGGGCGTTAAGTCTTTTTCTCTTTTGGTGACGGTTTGACTTTTGATTCCTTTGGTAAGCTTTTTGGTTGATGCAAAGGCTTTTAACTCATCCATACTCGCAGCTTTGTACTCTATCATGGTGATAGCCGTAGGGACTTTGAAGAGTTTTGTGTTCTTTTTGTAAAAAAGCTTAAGTTGATCTTCACCTGGAATAGGAATAAGCGGAGCAATATTGTTGGTATAGAACTTTTGCTTTTTGATTTCGGTTTGGACTCTTTGACGATAGTCGTACCACTTCATCCCCTGTTTTTGAAGAATCTCTTGCATTTTTTTGATAGAGATTTTATTCATTGCTGAGATTTGTTGAATTTGTGCATCAATCTCATCATCGCTTACTTGAATATCTTTTGAAACACTCTCTTGCAATGCTCTTTGTATCAAAAAATCCGTCGCCTCTTTTTTTGAGAGTCGCATAGCCCTTTGCACACCTGTAATCTCTGCACTCGTAATAGGCTGGTCTTCTACGATAATACTGATACCATTAACCACCTCTGCTTGAGCAACCGTCAACGCCAATGCCAAAGCAACGGTAACGCTTTTTAAACTAAACATCTTACCTCCAAAATAGTAATATAGTTTTAAGAATTTCACATTATAGCATAAGAATTAAAAAAGTAGCTTTTTATTTAAAAGGATAACGTGATTAATGGCCGTAAACTTTAAGTTCAATCTCTTTTAAAACACCGCTATCCCCCATGCTTTTATCGACAATCTCAACTTGCCACTCGCCTTTGCTTATCTCATCAACAAATGCAGCAGAAGAGAGTCTAAAGCCCCCATTCATCCAATCGGCTGTTGTCTCCAAGGCTGAGGCTTTGCTAGAGATAGTGTTTCGATCAAGCAACTGCGTTTTGGTGCCACTGGGTGAAACAAGATAGATAGCCAAATCCGATGCGTAGCGATGGTCGCTATCAATAGTAAGTTCTACCCACTCTACCGTAAGCGAACGAAGAATATCAATCGTAAGCGTGGTAGCCAAAAGATTATCAGCTATGGGCATATTGGGATAGAGTATTTTTTGAAAACTCACTTGCGGTGGAAGCAAATCGTAGTGCGTTTGGCACACCTCTACCATCTTTGCGGGATTAATCAATCCAAATCCATAATCAATGCTATGGTAGAGACCCGCTGCATTTTTGACCCAACTGCTGTTGCTGCTGTCAATTTTTTTGGAAGTAAGTGCCAAAAGATGACGCACATCTCTCCATGTAAGTGCAGGACACGCCTCAAGCACCAAACCAATCGATGCCGACACCATCGGAGCTGCCGCACTTGTACCCGTAAAATCAAAGGTGTAGTTGCGTTCATAGTCATCGTACCATGTGGTGGGATTACTAGAGGAGTTGCTTGACTCTAGCGGGACTGTAGTCGTGGCAATCGTAGGCGTGGTGCCAATATCATTACCCGAGTAGGCAGATACTAAGATATTAGAACCTTTGGAGGAGTAGGAGGAGTGCTTGTTGTTGTAATTGACCGATGCAACGGTAATGGCAAAGCGATTGTTGAGGATATATTGCAAATTGGCACTGCCACTAAGGTTACGCAGATTACCTGCGGGGAAAACAAAGAGTCGTCCTTTGCCATTACGCAATTGACTCGATGCTTTTTGCATATACTCTTCGGGAATGGTTTGGGTACTAAATTCAAATCCCCAACTGTTATTGGAGATAGCTATATCGTTGGACTTATAGCCTGTAAGCCACACCTCTTCAAGAATATCAAAAGAGCTGTACAAAAGCCAATCACTCACAGCAATTTTGGCAAAAGGAATAATACCCCGAATCCCTTTGCCATTAAATCCACGCGCAGCAATAACTCCTGCTACTTTTGTACCGTGAGGCTTAGAAGCCGAGGGGAGCGTCATGCGTCCAAACTTCAATCCATTGTGTGAACGTGCGGTATCAATATTGTCACGCAAATCTTCATGCAGATAGTAAACGCCCGTATCAACAACTTGTATAATGATATTCTCCCCACCATTATAACCCATATATCTTTGATACACAGGCAAAAGATTGAGATTGTAACCCGAAAGCGAACCCACCCCGCTCCCATTTGTAAGAGAACCTGTAGAGTAGATATACCACTGTTTGGAAAAATAGTTATCCCCAAACTCCCCTTGAGTCTCCAATCCATCCAAAATACCGTTGTGATTTGTATCTCCATTGTACATATCGCTACCGATATACTCTTCAATCGCATTGGGAATATAATCTTCATCGTTGTCACTGCTAGGAGTGAGTCGTGTATCGGATGTGGCTTGAAAGGTATTGGATGAGGTTTGAAGAGTGTTGGAGTCATACTCTTTGGCTAAAGAGCCACACCCCATTAAAAGTATATTGATGAGTACCACTAATAGATAGTTTTTCGTCATGACCCACTCCTTTTCATTCCAACAATGGTAATTTATATTATACACAAAGGGTTTATGAACGCTTTGTGTATAATATAAAGTAAAAAACTATCCACCCCTAAGGGCGGAGGTCTCAATCTCTATTTGATAAGTTCAAATGGATTCTCAACAACATTCTTTCTATCGACGATGTAGGGAATCAATGCTGTTTGTCTTGCTCTTTTGATTGAAATAGTGACAATATCTTGGTGTCTTTTGCAGTTACCTGTCAATCTTCGTGGCATAATTTTGAATCTTTCGCTCAAACTGTGCTTAAGAAGATTAAGATCTTTGTAATCAATATAGTCTATTTTTGCTTCACAATATTTGCAAAATCTCTTTTTAAATTTTCGTTTCTCTGCCATGGTTTTTCCTTAAAATGGTATTTCATCTTCCGAAATGTCTATCTCGGGTATCTCTTGTTTATAGGGTTGTGTTGGAGCATTATGCTTAGGCTCGGCGTAGCTATTGCTAGAGTAGTTTTGCGATGGGACACTGGGTTGGCTGTACTCATCTGTACTTGCGTAGTTATGTGCTACGGATGCTTCATCACGACCACCCAACATCTGCAAATTTTCTACTGCGATGGTGTGTTTGCTTCGCTTTGAGCCATCTTGTGCTACCCATTGTTGAAACGTCAAACGCCCCTCTACCAATACTTTAGAGCCTTTTTTTAGATATTGGTTGGCAATCTCTGCGGTGCGTCCAAAGAATGTAATATCAATAAACATCACCTCCTCTTTTTGTTCACCCGTTTGAGATTTAAATTTGCGACTCGTTGCAATAGCCGTGTTGGCAATCGCCCCACCGCCTTGCGTGTATCGCACTTCAATATCTCTTGTTAGGTTTCCTGCCAATATCACTTTGTTGTACATAAAATATCCCTAAATATTACGCTTGTTCTTCTGGAGTTGAAGTATCTTCGACGTTCACAGTGGTCTCTACAGGAGACTCTTCTTGTGCAACGGGTGTCTCTTTGGGAGTCTCTCTCTTTTTGCCTACTAATGCAACAAGATTATTAAAGTGTGCTACCTCTTTTTGGTTGGTATATTTGACGCTTAAAAACTTGATAATATTCTCATTGATTCTAAGATTTCTTTCGATTTCAGCAATCACTCCGCCTTGAGCTTTGTAATAGACTACGGTGTAATAGCCTCTTTTGTGTTTTCTAACTTCATAAGCAAGTTTGCGTGTTCCCATATCATCAACCACTAAAATCTCACCATTTTGAGCGACAATTACATCAAGAATCTTTTGAATTTGTGCCTTTGTCTCTTCTGGGGTTAAAGTGGGTTGTGTTACAAACAGTGTTTCATAACAGTTCATTTTGTTCCTTTTGGTTTAATAGCCCAAATTATAATCCTTATAAGGACTCCAAAATTTGAGCAAGAATTTTTTGGAACTCTTATTTTACTTAAAATATTTTTAAATTTAGCTTTGAAACAGGTTATTTTTCAACCAAATACGCTACAATAACTCAAAAAAGAGGGAAATAGTATGAAAATTCTATTGGCTCCTAGCGAAACCAAAGCGTTGGGCGGAGAGGGTCATTTTGATGTTGCCCATCTCTTTTTTCAAGCCCTCCACCCCAAACAACAAAGCATTATTGAGCATTACAACAATACCCTACGACAAGCCTCCAATGAGACGCTATCGACAATGCTAGGAATTAAAAAGCTTGATGAGTTGGCTTTGTATCGTCACGATATTACCACTTTGCCCGTTATGAAAGCAATCCAAAGATACAGTGGCGTGGCGTTTGAGTATCTTGATTATGCTTCACTTGAACCCTTATCGCAAATGTATATCGATCAACACCTTGTGCTTTTTTCCAATCTTTTTGGCATTCTTAAGCCTGATGATTTGATACCCCACTACAAGCTCAAACAGGCTCAAAGCATCGGTGAGATGAAAACCGATAGATACTATCAAGAGGCTATTGCAGAAATTTTGGATAGCTATTTGGAGGGTGAAGAGTTGCTTGATATTCGTGCAGGATACTACGATAAGTTTTACAAGCCCAAAATTCCCTATGTGACGCTCAAATTTATCCAAAACGGCAAAGTCGTAAGCCACTGGGCAAAAGCCTATCGGGGGAAAGTATTGCGTTTGTTGGCACTTCATCAAATCAACACATTGGAAGATTTCATGCGTTTAGAGATCGAAAATCTCACAATCAAGGAGATTTGCACCCTCAAAAACCAAACCCAAATCGTTTATACTATCACAGGAGATTTAAGATGAAACCCAATCTTTTTGAGATGGGAGCTCAATGGAGTGAGGAGTGGGACAGTGACAACCAAACAAGCCAACCATCAAGTACCTTTGAGATTAAACCTATCGACAAACACCGCTTGATTTTTGCCAAAGAGAGACGAAGAGGCAAAATTGTAACACTTGTACGAGAATTTTATAGAGAGAAAAAAGAGCTTGAAGCGTTGCTTAAAGAGTTAAAAAGTTCACTAAGCGTAGGGGGTACGCTCAAGGATAACCAAATGGAGTTTCAAGGAGAAGTAGAACCCAAACTACGCCAACTTCTTAATCAAAAAGGATTTAGATTTAAAAACTAATGCTATAATCAACCCAAAAAAGAAACAATAAAAAAAGAGCAAAACCATGAAAAAAATCCCCTACGGTATCAGCGACTTTATCCG
>DYMA01000146.1 GCA_020721815.1 Sulfurovum sp.
ACACTGGGGGCTTTAAGTGCTTTAAGCTATCTTTAATTTGGGAAGATTCGATACACCATGAAACTTTTTCAAGCTCTATTTGTCTTCGTTGTGCTTTTTGCATTGAGTGGTTGCGGTGGGGGCGGGGGTACGTCCATCGAACAAGAGAAGCTTAAACGACTCTATCTTATCGATTCGCCCATCAACGGTGTCAAGTATAAGTGCGGGGTACGGGAGTCTCTTACGGAGTCTGTTGAGATTGATGGAGTACTCAAACATGGGGTGGCTCAGTGTCGTAACGGTAGCGTAACCTTTAGCATTGGAAATTTTGTCATAGGAACAATCGATGAGTATTATGACCATCAAACTATCTATTTGGCGGATTTTGTGGATGTTTCCAATGGACTTGTGGGCAATGAGGCGTTAATCAAACTAGGAATGCTACTCCAATCGCTCGATGATGATGGAGATATTGAAACCAAAATTGATATTGATAGAGGTGTTGATATTGTCTCGCTCGAAGGATATACCCTAGCCTCTTTGCAAGAGTATATCCAAACACTGGGCAAAGTTGCACGCACTCCCGAGGATGTATTGGAGCATATCATCGCCCATATCGATCCAAAGTACGGCAAAAGCCTACCCTTGAAGCGATGCAATGGAATGTAAGCCTCAATGAAGTCGTAGGAAACACGATAGGAACGATTGCATTCCATCAAGGCGACGGCGAGTTGATTGGTCTCAAACTTAGTGGTGAGGGGAGTGAGCATTTTGAGATTATCAACACTCAAGAGATACGACTCAAACAAAAACTTACGCAAACCACAACCTTTAATTTACTCCTAACCGCCACCAACTCATTTGGTCAAAGCAGTGCCAATCTCACCATCAATGTCACCGCACAAGGCAAACCTATACAAATAGAACTGGGCAAACTCACAGGTGCAACGGTGAAAATTTACCGTTTGGATGAAAACGCCAACGCACAACTCGTAGCCACAACAACTTCCGATGAACAAGGCTATTTTGATCCCCACACAGAGGCTTTGGAGGCTCAAAGTCTCTACATTTACGAAATCAGTGGAGGGCAAACCAGCGATAGCGATAGTGACAACGACGGCATCAAAGATAGCTTCAAAACACCCAACCAAGGCGTTATTCGTCTCATTGCCACCAAAGAGGGGATTGAACACAGCACCCACGCACTTCACGCCTCAATGCTAAGTGAAGCACTCTATCTCTACGCGGTAGCTTATCTTAAGGGCGATGGTATCACTATCAAACGCCATCTCAACCGCATCGCCAACACGCTTTTGGATAGCGACTTAAACGGTGATGGGAAGATTGATACGGAAGATATTTTGATTTTCAACCCTCGCATTCACAGCGACAAACTCTCACCCTCTCTTGCAAAGGCTTATAATGATTTAAGCATCATGGTACTTTTGGATGATAGTCGTCGCTTCAAGAGACTTTTTGATACCAAAGTGATTCAATCGTTTGAGGCAAACGCTTCGGGGTGTAGCCCCACAACCCTATGTGCTTTTGAAACACAACCCACAAAGATAAAATACCGCAACGCTATCGTCTATGCATTCAAAAAAAATCGCCTCTTTATCTATGACACTCTTAAGCAAAAGACGCTTGGTGCTATTGATTTAAACAGCAGTGAGTATGGACTCTATTTGGATTGGGAGCGTGGATACATCTTTGCATCAAGCCTCAATCACGATAGTGTAGCCGTTGATATTACGACTCTTGAAGATCCCAAAATTGCCCCTATTACTTTTCCTACGCAAGGTCTTATTATCGGTAAAATCGCCTCTTCGATGCTTATCTATCAAGACCCTGAACTTATCGTTGTCGATAGTGGCAATATGGCTTCTATCAAAGAGACCGCACGATACACCCTGCCCCCGTTTCATCGCATTATCCACAACGATGCCTATAGCCTAAACATTGCCAACAACACGCTAAGCATTGAACAATACACCCTCAAAGACCTCAATCAAATCGCTCAAACCCATCGCTACACAATCGAAAATGTCGATAACAACGCACAATTTGCTATGGATGAAGCCAGAAATATCTATATCGTTACTCCCCATCAATCTCTAAGCATCTATCAAATCGTTAATGAGCAACCCTCACAGGTTTCGACACTGGAACTCAACGCTACCGAGATTGTCAATATCACCGATACCCAACTCTACACCTACGGCAATCGCACCATCTATCAAGTTGATATCGCCAACCCCCATGCACCCAGACTCTTATCGGGTTTTAATTTTGAACAAACGACTAGCGATCTCTATTTTGATGAGCAGATACTCTACACCCCTCGCTACATGATCGATACAAATGCCTTGATGCTCTCCTCGCCCTATCTTACTATCGATGCCGCACGGGCTTTCAATCAAGAGTACGATATCGATTTGGAAACCATTCGAGACAACAGCATCTTTGCTCCTTTTTAAAACTTAAGCAGAGCCTCTTTTATCTGCATTACTATCGGTTCAATATCGGTTTGGGCTAAGATTTGGGTGGCTTCTAGGCGTTGATGATGGATTAAAGTGGATGAAAGTTCCTCTTTGGAGACTATTTTGATACCGCTTATGGAGCGATAGATATCGATTTGGTTGAAATAGGCTTGACCTGAAATAATCTTGCATCCAAATTGTGCCGCTTCGGCTACGTTGTGACCCCCAATGGCTTCAAAGCTTCCTCCTGCTATCACAACATCGCTAATGGCATAGAGATTGATGAGTTCTCCCAATCTATCCACCACCACAATATCGCTTTGTAAGGAGCTATCAAGGGAGTATTGAGCAAAGCTTACGTTGTGCGTCGTAGCAAAGGTTTGGACAAGGCTTACCACTGCATCAAAACGCTCAGGGTGACGAGGCACGAGAAGCAATTGGGCATCTTTTTGCTCGTGTTTGAGAGCGTAAAAAGCATCCAAAATCAACGCCTCTTCATTGGGATGGGTACTTCCTGCGCACACGACGACTCTATCGGGCTTGATGAGTCTTTGGGTGGGCTGGGCGATTTGGTAGAGCTTGATATTGCCCGTTACGGTGATATTGTTTGCCCCTAGAGCCTCTAAGCGTTCTTTGTCAGTTTGAGTTTGAGCAAAGAAGGCATCGGTGTGTGCAAAGATACGACGATAAAACCAACGCAAACGGTAGTATTTTGGGTAGCTCCTATCGCTCATTCGGGCGTTGATTACCATCACTTTGGCTCCCCGCCATTTGGCAAAAGCAAACAAAAAGTACCAATACTCCGCTTCCATAATGACCAATACTTTTTGAGGTTTGATCCAGAAAGGCAAAAAGAGTTCAAAGGGCAAATAGCGGCTTTGAGTTGCATTGCGGATTATAGCATCAAATCCCGTTTGCGTCGTGGTTGTGAGGCGAATGGTGTTGCATTCAAAGTGCTTGATGAGTGGCTCAATCGCTTTGGCTTCGCCCAAAGAACAGGTGTGAAACCAAATACCATCGGGTTGTAGGGGCGGGTTTTGGTGCAAAAAAAATCGTGCAGGGAGAGATTGGCGGTATTTGTTTTTGAAACTCAGCACCGCCAAAAAAGGGAGTGCGAGAGCATAAACAACGCCAACGGTGAGAAAATAGAAAAGATGAAAGAGCAACGCTTGGCTACTCATCGTCCATTTGAGGTTCGATATACAAAATCCTACCGCAGTGAGGACAGGTGATAATCTCTTGAGATTTGATAACCTCAGCGTAGGTTTTGTCATTGATTTTCAAAAAGCACCCGTAACAGGCTTGTTTGCGAATAGGTACAATAGCGGAGTTTCTTGCCCACATACGAATTTTTTCGTAAAATTGCAAAATATTGGGCTTGATAGTCGTAACGCTCTCTTCACGGCTACTGTAGAGTTCGACCTTTTGACTATCAATAGTAGCATGGATTTGCTCCACTTCATTGGCGATTGCATCAACGCTTTGTTTCTCTGTGTCGTACTCACTTTGAAGCTCTTGAAGCTCTGTGGCTTTGATGTTGCTTATCTCTTGAAGTCGCCCGATCTCTTCGTTGGCAAAGGTCATCTTCTCTTTGGCAATATCCTCTTCAAGCCCTAGAGCCTTCACCTCTTTTTCGGTTGTAACGCTTTTGGACTTTTTGGTAATATCTTGAAGTTGGCTGCTAAGCATCTCCAATTGTCTCTCATACTCACCCACTTTTGTCTCATTTTGTTCTATGAGCCTCTTAGCCTCTTCCATACGCTCAGCCACACGATTCAATTTGACTTGTGCTGTGTGCAACTTTTTATTGGCCGCTTCAATTTTTGGTAAAAAGCTATCAATAGACTTGTCAATATCGGAGAGCTTGATTAACTCAACTAAATCACTATTCAATGGTAATCCTTTAAAATATCAACCCAAACTATAAAATGGATTTTTTGAATTTGAAATTATAGCCAAAAGTGGTAAATTTTCCAACTCTCTTTTAATTGCCTCGCCAAAAAACTTTTCACTCTCATAATGACCTATATCAATCATCATCAAATTTTGCTCTTTTGCTTTGATGGCGTCGTGGTATTTGATGTCGCCGCTCAAGAAACAATCGGCTTGTATCTTATCCATCATCGAAGCTCCACTGCCTGTAGTAAGGGCGATAGAACCTATGGTCTCTTTGGGATTGACAACCTTTAGAGTCTCCAAATCCAAACGACTTTTGAGGTGACGTAGCAAATCATTGAGCCTCCACTCTTGCTTCGTTGTGCAGATATACTCCTCGAAATAGCTCACATCAAAGTCCAAAATCTCTTCAAAAACGTAGCGATTGAGGTGCGTTTTGTCAAAATTGGTATGCATGGCTATGAGCGATTGGTTGCGTTGTATCATGATTTTGATAAGATTGGCAGGATACAACGCAAAATCAAGCGATTTGAGTCCTCCAAAAATCAAAGGATGATGCACAACAAAAAGCACCCCCTCATCGCTACGCAAAAGCAACTCTTCATCAAGGTCAATGCTTAGAACCACTTTGCTAATCTCACTCCCCCTATCCCCTATCAAAAGCCCACTATTGTCCCACTTCTCCTGAAGCCCAAAAGGACTAATGGTATCCAAATGGTTGTAAATCTCTTGCAGTTTCATTTTTTTGTTCCTCTTATTGATGATAATCTTTTATTATGTAAAGCTATTATAGCTAAGTTTTTACTACTTCTCGTTCCACCTCTTCCGAGAGTGTGAAATAATAAACCCTTGGTGGAACGAGAAAACTTTAACCGCAACTATTTAACGATTTCATACTCAATCAATGTGCCGCCATCTTTGTCTTTGATGAGGATAGTATTATTGGGAATATCTTTGATGGGTATGAAGAGATAGGTAACATTGCCATTTGTCTCAATACGCATACTTGTGACATTGGATTGCAAGGGTTTTTGCGAGGGGAGTGTTTCGTTTAGGATAATCAATACCTCTTCGTGCGTTTCGTTAAGATTGAGCTTACCTTTGTAGGTTTTGCCATCAATTCCTTTTTGAGCGACGGTGGTAAGCAACTCTTTGAAAAATCGCATTTTTACTTTTCTATCTCTGATTTCTTTGGGAAGCGTTTTATCAAGGTAGTTTTTGATTTGTGGATAAGCATCTACCTCATCATCATCCTTGCCTTGAGGTGCTTTGTTTGGCTTATTGCTATCGGCTATGGCACCGACATAGAGAGTACTAAGTATCAAAAAGATTGTGTGTAGCTTCATGAACGTCTCCTGATTGGATTAAATACAATAATAGTACAATACAATTCCTAAAATTCAAACAAGGTGAGATACTATGCCTCTTTTATTGTGGGGAGTGTTACTATTGATACTCAACGAATGTACAACAAACCAAAATCGTGTCGCTTTGGTAGTGGGCAATCAAAACTACACCACCAAAGCCCTCAAAAATCCTCTCAACGATGCTAAAGCGAATCTTCCCGTCAAATTACCCATCAAAAACCCTTTCTATGGGGAATGCTTAAA
>DYMA01000006.1 GCA_020721815.1 Sulfurovum sp.
TTAGAGGTTTTTTACTTTAATTTTGGCTTAGGTGATGGGGTGAGTGGTTACGAAATCTTAATATAGATATGGTAAAGACTACAAATATTCCTCTCCCACCAATTGAAGAACAAAAAAGAATAGTTTCTAAATTGGATAAACTCTTTGAAAAAATAGATAAATCAATAGCCCTACATCAAAAAAATATGGATGAAGCTGATGTATTTATGGGAAGTGTTTTGAATGATGTTTTTGGAGAGTTGGAAGAGAAGTATCCATTGAAAGTATGGAGTGATATTTTAACTATTAAAAATGGTAAACATTATAAAGATGTAATTGATGATAATGGAAAGTATCCAATATATGGTAGTGGTGGTATTATGAATTATGCTAATGATTATATTTGTAATGAAGACACAGTAATAATTGGTAGAAAAGGTACCATTAATCGTCCGATTTTTGTAAAAGAAAAATTTTGGAATATTGATACAGCATTTGGTATTGAAGCAAATAAAGATATTCTACTTCCTATGTTTTTATTTTATTTTACAAAAATATTCAATTTTTTAGATTTAAATAAATCAACAACTTTACCATCTTTAGCAAAAACACATTTGCTTCAAATCAATATGGTTTTCCCACCAATCAAAATCCAACAAAAAGTTGTTAAATATTTGGATGAGATTTCAGAAAAGATAGAAAAAATTAAATCAGTTCAAAAAGTTAAAATGGATAGCCTTAAAGCATTAAAAGCTTCTATTTTGGATAGTGCATTTAGGGGAGAGTTGTAGGGTGTCAATTTATTGCACCAATCGCTTTGAATTAGTGCAAGAAAAGCAACCAAAAAAGAGCAAAGATTTTATAAGGAGTAGCCCAATGAAAGAAGATATTGATTGATGTTACGCACTTTGCCTAACAAATCATCTTTAAAGCTAGTGAAGCAATCTATTTTAATTTTGCTACAAGCAACAACTTTGAATCTGTAGCCTCGGCTTTAGCCGAGTTCTGGGCTTCCAATAACTCCAAATGTTCGGCTAAAGCCGAACCTACAGCCGAACCTATTTTAATGAGGTAATTTTTTAAGTGCGTAAGGTCAGAGACAAAACCTTTGGGGATGCGTTGCAGTTTAAAAAATATCTCAAAAAGAATAAATCTCAACCTAGCCTCTCCTATGCGAGTGCATCAAGTAAGAGAGATTTTGTAAATTCATAGTATCAACTTTTTCTGTAAATGTAAATTACAATTTACATATTGAGCAAGATTGTGAACAAAAAGTTGCAAATAGAGTACAATGCTGATGATAGTCTCAATCGTGTCAATGGGTTTAAAAATCAACTTCTCTTGCATAGTGTGTAAAAAAGTAACACAAGTTTTTGACCCACAGTGAGTATAAACGAAACAAATCTTTTAAATTTGATTATAAAAACCATAACCTAAGCAAAAATGTTTTGAACTTTTTGATACCATTATGCCATACTAAACTTTCTATAGGAGAAATACAATTATGGCAAAAATCATTTGGTCAAAAATCGACGAGGCTCCAGCGTTAGCAACCTATTCATTGCTCCCCATCGTAAATGCGTTTACAAAAGAGGCAGGTGTTGAAGTAGTTACTTCAGATATTTCATTGGCTGGTAGAGTTTTGGCAGCAATGGGCTTAGCCGATGATGAACTATCCAAATTGGGTGAACTGTGCGTTACGCCAGAAGCCAACATTATTAAGCTTCCCAATATTTCAGCTTCTGTTGGTCAATTAAAAGATTGTATTGCAGAGTTGCAAGGTCAAGGATACGATATTCCTGCCTATCCAGAAAATCCATCCAACGATGATGAAAAAGCCATTCAAGCCAAATACGGTGCGTGTTTGGGTTCGGCTGTAAACCCCGTACTTCGAGAAGGAAACTCCGATAGAAGAGCGGCAGTTGCGGTTAAAAACTTCGCACAAAAAAATCCACACAAACTTAGAGCCTTTGGCGACAATTCAAAAGCCTATGTAGCACACATGGCAGGAGATGGAGACTTTTATGGAAATGAAAAATCAGTAACGTGCGATAAAGATCAAAAAGTTACCATTGCACTCAACGGTAATGAGCTTACAACCATTAAAGCCGTTGCAGGTGAAGTTCTTGATGGTACATTTATGTCGGTTGCCAAACTAAGAGCATTTTACAAACAAACTATCGAAGATGCAAAAGCAAAAGATTTAATTTGGTCTGTACACTTGAAAGCTACGATGATGAAAATCTCTGACCCTATTATGTTTGGTCATGCGTTTGAAATCTTCTTTGCCGATGTCTTTGCACAATATGCCGATGTGTTTAAAGAGGTAGGTGTCAATCCAAACTTAGGTATGAGCGATTTGGAGAAAAAAATCAAAGGTCACGCCAAAGAAGCAGAGATTAAAGCTGCGTTCCAAGCGGTAGTCGATGCTGATGCTCCAAAAATTGCGATGGTTGATTCCGACAAAGGAACTACAAACTTCAATGCACCCAATGACATCATCATCGATGCTTCTATGCCCGTCGTCGTACGAGAGGGTGGAAAACAGTGGGATAGAACGGGTGCTGTGTTAGAGACTGTTGCGGTTATTCCTGATTCTACTTATGGAATGTTCCACGCTGAGATGGTAGCTGATTGTGTCGCTCATGGTCAATACGATGTAACCACTATGGGTACAATGCAAAATATCGGTTTGATGGCTCAAAAAGCTGAAGAGTACGGCTCACACCCCACCACATTTGAACTCTCAGAAGCAGGAACGGTTACCGTAACGGCAGAAGATGGGTCGGTTTTAATGAGTTTTGAGTGCGAAGCGGGTGATATTTGGAGAATGTCACGAACCAAAGATATTCCAATCAAAGACTGGGTAAGATTGACTGTTGAGCGAACACGACAAGAGGGGATTCCTGCGGTATTCTGGCTTGATGAAAACAGAGCGCACGATGCCGAGCTTTTGAAAAAAGTCAAAACCTATTTGGCAGAGCTTGATACGGATGGTTTGGATATTCAATTTATGAATGTAACCGATGCGACACGATTTACAAATACACGAATCAGACAAGGACTCAATACTATCGCTGTAACGGGTAACGTTTTGAGAGACCACTTAACCGATATGTACCCAATCTTGGAGCTTGGAACATCGGCTAAAATGCTCTCCATCGTTCCATTGCTTGCAGGTGGTGGATTGTATGAGACGGGTGCGGGTGGTTCGGCTCCTAAACACGTCGAGCAATTTGTCAAAGAGGGACACCTACGATGGGATTCATTGGGTGAGTTCTTGGCTCTTGCGGAGTCGCTTAGATTTTTGGGACACAAATACAACGATGATAAAATCAAAGCTCTAACGGCTGGTTTGGATGAGGCAAACAATGCTTACCTTGACAACTCAAAAGAGCCAGGTAGAAAAGCGGGTGAGCCAGACAACAAAGCTTCTCACTTCTTTGTAGCACAATATTGGGCAAAAGCACTTGCAGAAGGTTCAAATGCAGATTTAGCGGCTAAATTTGCTCCTGTTGCACAAGCGTTAATTGAAAATGAAGCAAAAATTATGGATGAATTGATGGCAGTTGAAGGAAAACCTCAAAATATCGGTGGATATTTCCATCCAAACGATGAGTTGGCTTCCAAAGCAATGAGACCCTCAGCAACCCTCAATGAGATTATCGATTCTATCTAATCTCTCTCTTAAGGTGGGACAAACCCACCTTAATGTATCATATTAAGTTTTTGGATTGTGCTTGATGCAAAAGCAAAATCTAAAGATTGCAAACCAAACACTACACTAAAGAGAGGAGATAGTTTATGGGAAAAGGTAAAAAAGTAGCCATTATTGGTGCGGGAAATGTGGGGGCGACGGTTGCCTATTCGTTGGCAATGCGTGGAAGTTGTCACCAAATCGTTTTGCGAGATAGAAACATCGAAACGGCTCAAGGCAAAGCACTCGATATGAGTCAAGCCGCCAATGCCGCAAGAATGCACACCGTCGTAACCGTAGCCAAAGAGGCAAAAGATATAGCGGGGAGCGATGTGGTTGTCATTACCGCAGGGAGTCCACGCAAACCAGGTATGAGTCGTGATGATTTGTTGCTCATGAACGCTGAAATCACTAAGCAAGTCGTAGGCGATGTCAAAGAACACTGCCCCGATGCTATTATCGTCATGGTATCCAATCCTCTTGATGTGATGACCTACGTGGCACTTAAAGAGTCGGGTTTTCCTAGAGAGCGTGTTATTGGTATGGCGGGAATTTTGGATGCTGCGCGTATGGCACACTTTATCTATCAAAAGATTGGCTACGGTGCGGGACAAATTCGTGCTTCGGTTATGGGCGGACACGGTGATGATATGGTACCGCTTCCAAAATTCTCTACGGTTGCGGGAGTACCGCTAACGGATGTACTCACCGAAGAGGAGATTATCGATGTCGTAGAGCGAACAAAGCACGGCGGAGCAGAGATTGTAGGATTGCTTAAAACAGGTTCGGCCTATTATGCACCTGCCAAATCGACTACGGTTATGGTAGAGGCTATTTTGCAAGATACCAAACAAATCCACTCGTGTGCTGTCTATCTTGATGGGGAGTACGGATACAACGATGTGGTAAGCGGTGTGCCTATTGCTTTGGGTGCTAACGGTATCGAAAAACTCTTTGAGGTCACGCTCAATATGGGGCAACAGCGACGATTTGCCAAATCGGTTAAATCGGTCAAATCAATGATTGACGTGCTAAAAGCCAAAAACTTTTTTGGAGATCAACAATGAGAGAGATAGCTTACGATACGATTGTCAAAGCGGTACGAGATATAATTGTTCACTGCGGCACCGATTTGCCTCAAGATGCCTACGATGCTTTGCAACAAGCCATGGAGGAGGAGAAGTCACCCGTATCCAAAGAGGTGTTGCGACAAATCCTTGAAAATGCCGATATTGCCAAAAACGAAAAGCGACCACTGTGTCAAGATACAGGATTAGCCGTCTTTTTTGTCAAAGTAGGCGATGAAGTCAAGATTAATGGCGGACTCCTAAAAGATGCTATCAATCAAGGCACGCAACAAGGTTATATCGATGCCTATCTAAGAGCCTCTACCTGCGAACCTTTCACAAGAGCAAACCTCAAAGATACAGTCGGCTACAACCTACCTGCTATTATCCATTTTGATATTGTTGCGGGTGATACAATCGATATCGAATACGCTGCCAAAGGGGGCGGAAGTGAAAACGTAAGCCGTGCGACGGTATTGGCTCCTGCAGCGGGGATGGATGGAGTATTGCAATTTGTCAAACAAGTCATTAGCGATGCAGGTCCCAATCCTTGTCCGCCTATTACGGTAGGTATTGGCATTGGTGGAACGTTTGAAAAAGCGGCCATTTCGAGCAAACATGCACTCTTTAGAGAACTTGGAAGCAAGCATGAAGACCCCCAAATGGCTCAATTTGAAGAGAGAATTTTAAACGAGCTCAACAAACTAGGAATCGGTGCTATGGGAATGGGCGGAACAAAAACCGTTTTGGGTGTTCATATCGAATCCAATCCTTGCCATATCGCCTCTTTGCCTGTCTCGGTCAATGTCCAATGTCACTCTTCACGACATACACATATTACAATCTAAGGAAGAAGTTATGAGTAAAACTTACTATTTGACCACTCCTTTACTGGAAGAACAGACACGCCAACTCAAAGCGGGTGATATTGTCTATTTAAGCGGAGTTATCTATTCAGCACGTGATGCAGCGCATAAACGATTGGTTGATTTGATTGCAGAGGGTAAAGAGTTGCCTTTTGATTTGGAGGGTAGTGTTATCTACTTTGTTGGCCCAACCCCACCCAAACCAGGTGACCCAATAGGAAGTGCAGGACCTACCACAAGCTATAGAATGGATAGCTACTCTCCGACTTTGCTCAAACATGGAAGCAAAGGGATGATAGGAAAAGGCAAACGCAATCAAGAGGTCAAAGATGCCTGTATTGAGTACGGTGGTATCTATTTTGGTGCAACAGGTGGTGCGGGAGCGTTACTAGGAAAGCAAATCAAAAGTGCAGAAGTTATCGCCTATCCCGAACTAGGGCCTGAAGCTGTGCGAAGACTTGAAGTCGAAAACTTTCCTGTAACGGTTATCAATGATACCTTTGGTGCTGATTTGTATCAAATGGGTAGAGCACTCTATGAGGTGAAATCGTAATGAAGAGTTTGAAAAAACATTAAATTCAAAAAAGGTTTTGCCATGAACCAAACCATCGTCGAGGCACTCAATAGCTACGTCAATCCTGCTAAAATCGCCGATTATAAGCGTTTTTTCAAAACAGGTAGAGGAGAGTACGGTGAGGGAGATTGCTTTTTGGGTATCAAAGTACTCGATACAAGAAGAGTCGTCAAACGCTACTACAAAACAATGAGCTTTGAGGAGATTGAAGCCTTTCTCTGCTCTCCCTACCATGAGCATCGACTCTTTGCTCTATTGGTACTTGTGGCTCTTTTTCAAGCCAAAGATTTGGACTATCAAACACCTATCTATAACTTTTATCTTAGACATATCCATCAAATCAACAATTGGGATTTGGTTGATAGCAGTGCCTCTTATATTGTCGGGAGCTATTTGTTGCAACGCAATCGCTCTGTTTTGTATCAATGGGCAACCTCTTCGCATTTATGGACAAGACGTATCGCTATTATCTCTACGTTTGCTTTTATCAAGGTGGGAGATTTTGAGGATAGCTTCGCCCTTAGCGATGAATTGCTCCATGATTCCCATGACCTTATTCACAAAGCCGTGGGGTGGGTGCTGCGAACTATCGGTAATCACGATATTAATCGACTCATCGCCTATCTCAATCCTCGCTACCAACAAATGCCTCGTACGATGTTGCGTTATGCTATCGAAAAATTTGATGAACCTTTAAGACAAAGTTACCTTAAGGGATTAGTGTAACGGACGTGTAATCATATGGCCACCCAATACAATAGGGACAATGGCTATAAGTTGCGTAGCGGTTGGGACTTCATCAAGCAAGAGATAGGCTAAAAAGATGGTAAGCACAGGGGTGATAGCCGCCATGGCACTGGCTTTGGTGATAGAGATAAGGTGCAACGCCTCTACCCAAAAGATTTTTGCCACTCCCATGACCAACAATCCGCTCATCATCAAATAGGGCAGGGCAGACCAAAATTGCTCTTGTGTCGGTATGGGTTCAAACACAAACGCCAAAAGCAACAAAACGGGCAACGAGACAAGGGTACGAAACGCCAATACGTTGTGAGCCAAAAAGGCTTGGCGTGAACGCTTTTGATAGTAGTTGGCAATGGGGGCTATCATAGCGGCAATGAGAATCAACAAATCACCGATATTAAAGTGCCACTCTTTGGGAAAGAGTATCGCTACTGCTCCACTTCCCATCAAAAAAGCTCCTACAAGATGGGTGGCATCAATGGGTTCTGAGCCAATGAGATTGAAATAGACAAAAGAAAAAAGAAGTTGCAAAAAGAGTATCACCGCCATATTGGAAGCCGTGGTAAATTTCAATCCCACAAAAACCAAAATAAAAAGCAAGGTAATAAAAAACGAGGTGAGCCACAAATCCCGATAGCTTTTGCCGTTGCGAAACTCTCCAAAACTCTTTTGATGCACCATTATCCCCACAAAAAAGCCCCCCGCTATGAGTGCATTGAGGGCGTAGGCAAAGATAGGCTCAATATAAGCGTAGGCAAAAAGCGTCAAGATGGGAAATCCACTCTCAAAAATTGCCAAAAGCACCATATACCACTCCCCTTTTCGCTCATTGTTCACGTTTTCTCCTATGATTGGCGTAGTTTTTTGAAACTATAGCAAAGATTTTGACCAAAGTAGATTTTTTGAGGTGCAAAGGGTTGAGTGCAACACGATAGAAAATATTTCAAGTAATACTTATAGTAATATCTATACAATACCAATTAATAGGAAAAATTTGTTAAAAGAGGCAAAAATGGAGACGAACCATCGACAATCAACGAATCCTAGATGAAAATTGTATTGGGGACGGTATGAAAAATAAAGTTTACAATGGGTATCAACCACCCTATCAAATAACGACGAAAATCATAGATTTGATAAGTAAAATAAGCTTAAACATAGGCAAACTTGAAGTATCAAACATATCCATAAATTTACCAATGTTAAGAAAAATAAATCAAATCAAAACTATCACAGGAACATTGCAAATAGAGGGAAACAGACTCGATGAAGAGAGAATCACAGCACTACTTGAGGGTAAAAGAGTTCTTGGAACTATGAGTGAATTAGCCGAAGCAAATGGGGCTATCGCACTTTATAAGCAAATAGAAATGCTTGATTATAAAAACGAAAAAGATTTACTCAAATCTCACAAAATTTTGATGTCTGAACTTCTCAAAAATGCTGGAAGTTATAGAAAAAGTGATGTTGGTGTGGGTGGCAAAAGTGGTGTCGTACATATCGCACCGCCACATTTACGAGTGCCTGAGCTTATGGGGGAATTGTTTAAGTGGCTTAAATCTAGCAATGAACATCCACTTATCAAAAGCAGTGTGTTTCACTATGAATTTGAATTTATCCACCCATTTGTAGATGGAAATGGTCGAATGGGAAGATTTTGGCAAAGCTTGATATTGCAAAATTGGAATAGCTATTTTAGTATCATCCCTATCGAAAGTATCGTGCGAGATAAACAACAAGAATATTATCAAGCCCTAGAGATTTGCGGAAGCGAGGGGGAAAGTACCGCATTTATAGAGTTTATGCTTGAGTCAATTGATGAAGCGATGGATAAGGTCGGTAATGAAGTCGGTAATAAGGTCGGTAATCTAACTCTTAATCAGCAAAAAATAGTAGAACAAATCAAACTTGACAATAAAATATCTGCTACAAAGTTATCGCAAATAGTGGGAATATCAAAACGAAAAATCGAAGAAAATCTAGCAAAACTTAAAGAGATGAAAGTGATAGATAGAGTTGGTGGGACACGAGGGTTTTGGGAAGTTGTGGGGAACGATTGAAGAGGATATTGAGGCTAATGACTCCTAAAATCCATTCCTATACTTTTTTACTTTATGATTTTTATTTTTTTGGATACAATAAATTTTTTACATTATGTCAAAAAAGGATTTTTAGTGACTGTTAAGATGAAACAAAACTCAAGTTATAATAAAAACTTACATACTTCGTATCAATTTTCAGTCGTTGAGCTTTTTGCGGGGGCTGGTGGTTTGGCTCTTGGATTAGAAAAAGCAGGATTTGATACAAAACTTACCCTTGAAAATAATAAATGGGCTTGTGAAACTTTGCGAAAAAATCGACCCTATTGGAATGTTTTGGAAGCCGATGTTATCAAAATAGCCGATGAGGGTATAAAGAAATATTTAAATTTTGATGGTGAAATTGATTTGCTTTCAGGTGGCTATCCTTGTCAAGCATTTAGTTATGCGGGCAAAAAATTGGGGCTTGAAGATACAAGAGGAACGCTTTTTTATAGCTATGCTGAAATTTTAAAAGAGTTAAAACCTAAAATGTTTTTAGCCGAAAACGTGAAGGGATTAGTAAGCCACGACAAAGGACGAACGCTTCAAACCATGATAGATGTTTTTGAAGAGGTTGGGTATCGAGTCTATTATCAAGTTTTAAATGCTATTGATTATGAAGTAGCCCAAAAAAGAGAGAGAGTTGCTATTGTTGGAGTACGCAATGATATGAGAGACAAAATAGGATTTGACTATGCTTTTCCTAGTCCGATAGATAAAAAATTAGCACTAAAAGATGTTTTGCAAAATGTTCCCAAATCACCTTGTGCTATCTATAGCGATAAGAAAAAAGAGATTTTTGCTTTGGTTTCCCAAGGGGGATGTTGGAGAGATTTGCCCGATAATATCGCTAGGGAATATTTAGGAGGAAGCTATCATTTGGGCGGTGGCAAAACGGGAATAGCTCGGAAAATGTCATGGGATGAAGCAGGATTAACAGTGCTTTGCACCCCCGCCCAAAAACAAACCGATAGATGCCATCCCGATGAACTTCGCCCATTTAGTGTAAGAGAAAATGCAAGAATACAATCCTTTCCAGACGAGTGGGAGATTGTAGGCTCTATGGCGGAACAATACAAACAAATAGGTAACGCCGTACCCGTTAATTTAGCGTATCACATAGGACTATCAATCAAAAATTATCTTCAAGGAAAAAAGGAAAATAGAAATGAACGAATACAACTTACATTTCATTTCCAATGATGATTTGTTTAATCATGTTAAAGAGACAGTTTTAAAATACCGTTTTAAAATTGATTTGAAAATGAACTCTTCCTCGTCGCAAAAAACCTATATGAATATGCAAAATAAAATCCTACAAGAGCCAAATGCACATTGTTTTTTGATGTCGTGAAGCCAAAAGGAGAGGATGGCAGCTTGTTAATGTGCAATATTATTAATCAAGATTTTAAAAAGATGATAGGATAATAAAAACAAAAGAGGAAATGGTGATGACTGAGCAAAATAAATCTGATATAGTTATTTATAGTGAAGGTGAATTGGAATTAAATATTGCGGTTTCAAAAGATTCGCTTTGGCTTACTCAAAAACAAATCGCAGAGCTTTTTGATGTCTCAATCCCAAATATAAATATGCACATCAAGGCAATATACAAAGATGAAGAACTTCTTGAAAATCGAACTATTCAGAAATACTTAATAGTTCAATTAGAAGGGAATAGGAAAGTAAAAACTCTCACGATAGATTTTTGATACTTGATAAAAAAGAGGTTTTTTATATCGGGGCAAGTTTGAAAGATTTAGGTAAAAAATGGTTTGGATTTTCAAAGTTTGAGATAGGAACTTTGGATATTTTGGGGAGATTGAAATGATACAATCTCTCAAACTGCAATGTTTAAAAGAAAATTTCAAAAAGATGATAGGATAACAAAAAGAAAAAGGTAACACGATGGATATACAAAATACAGAATCAAAATATGAAAACTTATTGGGTACTATTTGTGAAGTTTATGAAAATGGAAAAGTTAGAGCTTTTAGTGCAGTTAATACAGAACTTGTCAAAACATACTGGGAGATAGGCAAATATATCGTAGAGTTTGAGCAAAACGGAGCCAAAAAAGCAGAGTACGGAAAAGGACTACTAGAGCAACTAAGTCGTGATTTGAGTATCAAATATGGGAAAGGTTTTAGCAGGTCAAATTTATTTCAAATTCGTTCATTTTATGTCACATATCCAAAAATCCAGACAGTGTCTGGAAAATTAAGCTGGTCGCATATTGTGGAGCTTCTTAAGATTGGTGATGATTTTGAAAGGGAGTTTTACGAAAAGCAAACTGTTCTTGAAAACTGGTCTGTACGAGAACTACAAAGACAAAAAGAGAGTGGGTTATTTTTGAGGCTTGGGATTGGAAAAGATAAAGAGGAGATTTTGTCACTTTGCAAAAATGGGCAGATTATCGAAAATCCAAAAAAAATCCATACATCTTTGAATTTTTGAAAATTCCAGAGCCATATCACATAGCAGAAACAAATCTTGAAAGTTTGTTATGTGATAATCTTCAAAGTTTTTTACTTGAACTAGGACGAGGTTTTACTTTTGTAGGGCGACAATACAAAATAACTCTGAACAATACTCATTATAAAGTTGATTTGGTTTTTTATCATAGGATTTTGAGATGTTTTGTTTTGATAGATTTGAAAATAAATGAAGTGAAACATCAAGATATTGGGCAGATGAATATGTATCTTGGATACTTTGCAAATGAACAAAATATCGAAGGAGACAATCCACCAATAGGGATAATTCTCAGTAAAGACAAAGATGAGCTATTGGTCGAATATGCAACTTATGGGATGAATAGCCAACTTTTTGTACAAAAATATCAGCTCTATCTTCCAAATAAAGAGGAATTAAGAGAAGAGATTGAGAGTATTTTAAAGAGTGATGATAGCAAAATGATTGAATAAATTTTCTTATTATCTCAAACTGCAATGTTTTTAAAGAAAATTTCCAAAAGATGATAGGATAACAAAAAGAAAAAATGGAGCGATACAAATGGATAAACTTATACGAAATAGCACAGCAGAATTTTTGATATTTACTACACAAAATAGTGAAGATAGTATTGAAGTAAAAATTTTTGAAGAGTCTGTTTGGCTCACACAAACTATGATTGCACAGCTTTTTGATGTTCAAAGACCAGCTATAACAAAACATTTAATAAATATTTTTGAAAGTAGCGAATTGGATGAAGATTCAGTTAGTTCCATTTTGGAACATACTGCAAATGATGGCAAAACCTATAAAACAAAATATTACAACTTAGATGCCATCATCTCAGTTGGATACAGAGTAAACTCCAAAAAAGCGACACAATTTAGACAATGGGCAACATCGGTTCTCAAAAACTATATCCAAAATGGATATACTATCAATTCTCTAAAAATCACAAATGAGAGATTTGTATCTTTGGAAAATGAAGTAACACTCCTCAAATCCCAAATGCAAGAGATGAAAACAATTATTAAAATAAAAAAGAGGTTTTTCATATTGGAGCAAGTCTCAAAGATTTAGGTAAAAAATGGTTTGGATTTTCAAAGTTTGAGATAGGAACTTTGGATATTTTGGGGAGATTGAAATGATAAAAAGGGGGCTTAAAAAATGAATAGTTTAACAGATAATAACGAATACAAAAACTTTATAGTAGATGTCGCTACAAAAATCAAACAAACGCAAGTAAAGCTTGCAGTGAGTGTTAATCGTGGGTTGCTTCATTTTTATTTTGAGCTTGGTGGTATGATAAGCCAAAAGCAACAAAAAGCAAAATGGGGAGCTAGGCTTATTGAAAATATGGCAAAAGATATCAAAAAAGAGTTTCCCCAACTCAAAGGATTTTCAAGAACCAATCTTTTTAGTATGAAAAAGTTTTATGAATTTTACTCTCCTTATTTAGTCCACCAAGCTGGTGGACTAATCGAAAATACTCAAGATAAAATAGTCCAACTAGGAGCTGAACTATCTGAAGAAAGCCTATTTTCTATACCTTGGCGACACCATACAGAGATACTCAATCAAACAAACTCAATAGAAGAGGCTATTTATTATATTGAGCAAACTATCAAAAATAATTGGAGTCGTGATACATTAGCAATAAACTTAAAATCAAAACTATTTCAAAGAGACGGAAAAGGGGTCAATAATTTTTCAAATACCTTACCAAAACCACTATCAGACCTTGCAGTCCAAACGATAAAAGACCCGTATGTGTTTGATTTTTTTAGTTTTGATAAGCTATTTATTGAAAGAGACATAGAAAATAAGCTTATAGACAATATCACAAAATTTTTACTAGAACTTGGCAAAGGTTTCGCATTTGTAGGCAAACAGTACCATTTGGAAATTGCAGGGGTTGATAGATATATCGACCTTCTTTTTTATCATATTGAGCTTAAGTGTTATGTGGTTATCGAACTTAAAAACAAAAAATTTATCCCTGAATATGCAGGTAAACTCAACTACTATATTTCAGCTGTTGATACGATGCTCAAAAAAGAAAATGACAATCCAACAATCGGAATAGTTCTTTGTCGTGATAAAAATAATATAGAAGCAGAATTTGCCCTAAGAGATATCAATAAACCTATAGGTGTCAGTGAATTTGAACTCAAACTCACAGAGGTATTACCTGAGAATTTACGAAGTTCTCTTCCAACCATAGAGGAGTTTGAAGCCCAACTTTCCCTTGAAAATATATTTTTTGATACCAAGTGAGCCAATATGAGTAATATAAAAGAGATAGCCATTATAGGGGCGGGGGCGAGTGGGCTGTTTGTCGCTGCTAGTCTTCGCAACAACGATTTTATCCTCATCGATAGCAACCCCAAAATCGGGGCAAAAATAGCTATTTCGGGTGGCGGTAAGTGCAATATTACCAACGGTTTTGTGGATGCTAGTCATTATGTGGGCGATAGCGATTTTATTGCACCTATTTTGGATGGGTTTGGTTCTAAAGCTCTTTTGAAGTGGCTACAAGAGAGAGGATTGCATCCTGTTGTAAAAAAAGAGCATCAATACTTTTGCCCCAACAGTGCCAAAGAGATAGTAGAGCTTTTGGGTGCTTCCTTGTCTCCCCAAAATCTGCGTCTCAATACTCTCGTAGGGCAAGTAAGCGTTGAAAAGGGGCTTTTTGTGATAGCGACCAATCGGGGTGTGATTAAAGCCAAAAAATTGGTAGTAGCCTGTGGGGGATTGAGCTATGCCACGATTGGGGCGAGTGGTATAGGTTATGCTATCGCACAAGATTTTGGACATAGTGTAGCCAAAACCTCTCCTGCTTTGGTGGGCTTTACGCTCCAAAAAGAGCAGTTTTTTTTCAAAGAACTTAGTGGAGTAAGTACGCCTGTAGTTATCACTGTAGAGGGGAGAGCTTTTGGTGGTTCGCTTCTTTTTGCACACAAAGGTATTTCGGGGCCAGCAGTACTCAACGCCTCACTCTATTGGCAAAAAGGCACGATGAGTATAGATTTTCTCAATGGCTTCAAGCTAAGCCAACACCGCAACGCTAACAAATTAATCAGCACACTTTTGCCTCTACCCAAACGACTTACCAAGGCTTTTTTGGTACAATTTGATTTAATCGATAAGCCCATCAAAGAGCTTAAGCGAAACGAGCTAGAGGTGTTAGAGCAACTAAGTGCCTATACGTTTGCCCCTGCGGGAAATTTTGGCTACTCCAAAGCCGAAGTGACGCGTGGAGGTGTCTCTACTCATGAGATAGACAATAAAAGTATGCGAAGCCTATTGGTGGATAATCTCTATTTTGTGGGTGAGGTATTGGACGTAACGGGACAATTGGGTGGATATAACTTTCAATGGGCATTTAGCAGTGCCTATCAATGTGCAAAGGATTTGAATGCGAATTAAATTATTAGTCGTTTTAGCTGTTTTATTGTTGTTAAGCAGTTGTACAGGTATCGTCGATACCAACGGATGGAGCAGTGGCAACAAGAGTGCCTTTATGAAGATATTGCATGAGGATAAATACCTCTCTATTTGCAACCAAACCACGCTCTACAATCAAGTAAAGAGTTCGGACGATTCTAAATTATTAACCAAAATGCTTTTAGCCTATACTCAAAATCTAGCCAATGGGTGCATCAATATCAAAAGCTTCAACGCCTCACAAGCGACCAAAAAGCACCGTGATGTAGATACCAATTACCAATTTGATTTTCAAAAAATCAATGGCAACACTATCGTTGCACAACTCCAAAAGGGTGAAACGATTGAGAATATCCTAAAGCCCTACATTCCTACCCATCCAGAGTTTTTTGCGTTGGTCAATAAGTACAAACTTCTCAAAGCCAGTGGCAAAACCGATGCTAAAACGTTGCATAAAATCCGACTTAATATTGAGCGACTTAAGCTTCTTACACCCCATTTGGGTCAAAATTATGTGATGATTAATGTGCCTGAATTTACCATGCGTTTCGTAGAAAATCAAAAAACAGCGATGAAATTTGGAGTCGTCATTGGCAAATACGAAAAACAAACTCCTATTTTTAGCTCCGCTATGCAGTATATCGTCGTCAATCCTACATGGAATGTACCCGATTCTATCGCACGAAAAACCATTATTCCTTATGTACGCAATGGCTCGGGCTATTTGAACTCACGCAATATGGTGGCCAAAAAATGTTACGATTTAAGTTGCGAATCTTTTAACCCTGCTTCTATTGATTGGACACCCTATTTGCAAAACAAAAACAAGCCTATTCCTTATAAATTTATCCAAAAGCCCTCCAAAGGCAACGCTTTGGGACGTGTGAAGTTTATTTTCCCCAACCACTACGCCGTCTATATGCACGATACCAATGCCAAAGAGCTTTTCAAAACCCGTACCCGTGCCTCTCGTTCACAAAGCTCTGGGTGTATTCGTTTGGAAAAACCGCTTGATATGTTGCACCATGTAGCCGCTAAATATACCCACGAATCGCCCCAATCGGTCAAGGCTAAATACAACTCCTACAAGACCCACAATATCAATCTCAAAGCTCCCATTCGGGTTCACACCGTTTATCTTACGGCGTTTGTGGATGATTGCGGGGATTTGATTATGAGTGAAGATCTTTATGGATTTGATGCGTCGCAAAAATTGACGTTTTAGATAAGCTCTATGCCATTTCCACCTTTGGATTTGGCTTCATTGAGTGCTTGGGTGGTACGCATCAAAAGAGTATCTAGGGTATCGCTTGTGCGATATTGCGTTACCCCTGCACTTATAGTAACGCCATCAACGGGTGCGACATCTAAGCATTTGATATGCTCTACAATACGTTGTGCCAAAATCAATGCACCCGAGCTTTGCACTTTGGGAAGAATAATCATAAACGCATCGCCACTGTAGCGACACAAAACATCGGTAGTACGCAAAAAATCTTTTACCGATTGAGCAATTTTAATCAAAACACTATCCCCCGCCTCTTGTCCGTAGAGTTCATTGATTTTATTGAAGCGATCAATATCAAACATAATAAGAGAGAGTTCTGTGGCGTGACGCTTGGCTCTTGCTATCTCCATGTGAATGTTTTGATAAAACGATTCTCTATTGCCCAGTTTGGTTAAAATATCGGTTTTGGTTATACGTTCAAGCTCCTCTTGGTAGCGTTTCATAGTCGTAATATCGCTCAATACTACGGTGTAGAGTTCTTGATGGGTGTATATTTTGGAACCCGATTGCGAAAGGGCTTGGACTTTGAGAGCGAAGATATGCTCTTGTTGCTTGTAGTCTATCTTGAGCTGATGCTCTTTGGTTTTGTGATGATAGGCATACTCGACCCAATGGTATCCTCCTATTGTTTTTTGTATAAATCCCTCTTCTTGCACGAAGAGATTGGCGATTGTGTTGTGTGATTTCTCAAAATCCTCCAATGTTTTACAATCCTCAAAAAATTTATAAAAGGCTAGATTGGCATCAATGAGCCGATCGTGATCAAAAATCATAATAATGTCAATGGTTGAGTTGATAATCTCTTTGAAATGCTCTCTTTGAATAGTGATCTCTTGTTTCTTTTGATAAAATTGTGTACTAAAAAAAAGCACCAAAAAGAGTACCCCAAAAACCCCAAAACCCAAAAGATAAATAGAGTTTTTATTATAAGGCTCAATGGCTTTAATCAAGAGATAATACCCGAGGTCTTGATTGTTTTGTGTGATTTTGTACGGCACAATGAGATGATTTTGATAGATACGGTAGTGCGGTATTTTGAGAAAATAGTTGAGTCCTTTTTGCTTGATAAGCTCTATTTTTTGGCTATCTTCATTGAAGCTTGTGAGGTGATAATCCTCCAAAGCGTGATTGGGCATAGCTTGGGCTATTATTTTATTGGGGTTTTTAGACATAAGTATCAATGCGGTAGTGTTTATCTTAGAGAGATAGGTTTGCTTGGAGTTTTCCAAATGCAAAAAAGACTCTATAAGCTGTTTGCTCTCACGTTCATAATGAGAGGCTTGAAGCGAAGCAATCTCTTTTTGGATAGATTGCGTAAAGGTGTAGGCACCAACGAATGAAAGGGCGACAAGTAGAGCGTGAGTAAAAAAAGTTTTGAGACTAAACATGGTATTTCTTTTGGGTGAGATTTGAAAGTAATGAAGTAAATTTTGATAGTCATAATTATAATACTTGAAATATTACAAACAACTTATAGAGTCTAATGATTTGGATTTAGGCATTTAAAAATTACCCCATTAAAACAGGTTATTGAAAACGATTTGAGCCGTAGGTTCGGCTTTAGCCGAACATTTGGAGGCTATTGAATGCTTTAAACTCGGCTAAAGCCGAGGCTACAGATTCAAAGTCATTCGTGGTGACGATTTAAAAGAGAGTAAGTTACATTCCAGGCAAACGGAACATACGTTTCATTTTGGAGTTTTTGTAGTACCAACCCCACCCTTTTTTCATCCAATGGCCCAAAGTAAAAAGTGGTATCATCATCGCTTTTTTATCGCTTCGATAGACAAACGCCGCCCCATCACCACTGTCCATAACGCAAAGAATATTAAGATGATCTTGATACCCTTTGAAAGCTTTGGAGTTGCTTTCCATCATTTTGATATTAAAAGCACTGTTTCGTGCCATAACTTCGGCAATATGCCCTTGTTTGGCTCTCCATTCAGGTCCTTCAAGTGCTGCACAATCGCCAATGGCAAAAACTCTCTCCAATGTATTGATTCCATCGCTTACTTGGCAGTAGTCATTGATTTTGATAAATCCTGCATCGTTAAGGGGCATATCGGAGTGGGCTAAGACGGAGTGACCATCACCAGCGGCTATAAACATGGTAAGGTCACTTGCGATATGAGTCTCATCTTCAAACATAATGCCATCTTCACTAAACTCTACAATCTTTTTGCCCACTTGCTTTTTGATGTTGAGTTTATTAAAGAAAATATCCATCATGCCCATTGCTCTTTCACCCATTCTAGCCCCTGGCTTCTCCATAGGTGCGAAGAATGTAAGCTCAAAGTTCTCTCTTATGCCGAGTTTTTTGAGTTTGTTGTGTACATTAAAAAGCACTTCAAAGGTGGGGCCACCTCGCACATTGGAGCTATCTTTGGGATTGCCTCCAAAGCCCATAGCGATGTTGCCACCCCCTTTGGCAATCAAAGCATCGAGACGTTTTTTGATTTCAAGAGACTCAGTAGGCTCTCCGCAGATAGTAAGGGTGTTTTCAATCCCCTTATGCTTCATCTTGTCACTACCCAATGCTACTACAAGATAGTCATAGTTGTACTCTTTGGTGTTGGAGTGAACTTTTTGCTCTTGTGTATTGATGGCGTTGATTTCATCAATAATCACCTCAAAGCCATGAACCTTTGCAAGTTTTTCAAGCGGCATGGAGACGCTCTCAAACGTAGCATCGCCTGTGGGTACCCAAATAGAGGTGGGATAAACATAGAGATAGTCTCGATTGGATACTATCGTGACATCCAATCCATACTCACGCAAAAAAATTGCTGCCTCAACTCCCGCAAGTCCTCCGCCTAAAACCAATACATGCGCCATATACGTCTTCCTTTTTAAATATAGTGTGAGCCAAAAGCTCTTTGTTGTTACTCTTTGTGTGTGTCCATAATATAAGGTTTGCCGATAAGTTCATCGCTTACGGTTGCGGTGGTGCGAAAGTAGGTATAGACTCCACCCACAATCAAACACACTGCCACGACTCCCCAAATCACAAATCTCTTCTCATTGGTTGGGATACCGTTGTAATCGTCTAGTTCCTCAAGTGTAGGTTCGCTTTGCAACATCTTCATGACTCTCTCCTATTTTTTAACGAGATCGCTTCGTGGATAGACAAAAACGGTTTTTCTATCGACTGCAATAGTCTCTTTGTCATCAATAGCGTAGGCTTTGATAGCCAATGGCAACGGTGTATCTTTGCGTGCGTCGTCGGCAAGCATCTTGTCGGTTTGCAAAATGACAACCTTTTTCTTCTTTTCACCCGCTTTGAGCGTAAAGGGTTCTTTGGGTTGGATAATCTTAATATCGGGATTGAGCAACTCAAACGTATAGGTATGCTCTTTGCTATCGGTGTTTTGGAAAAGGAAAATATAATCATTTTGTACTTTTCCGCCATCAAGTACTTTGTAGAGTCTTGTGTTTTTGTTTACATTGAGCAACATATGCTCTTTTTTGCTTCCCATTGTAAAAAGAGCAATCAAAATAATGGTAAGGATTACGGCATAAGCTTTAACCTTGCCCCTAAAGTAGTTGGGCGCTCCCTCACGGCGAATATCTTTGTCACTCGTCCATCGCACCAACGACTCTTTGCCCAATGCTCCCATTACTTCGGTACAGGCATCGACACACTCTAGGCAGTTAATACACTCCAGTTGCATTCCTTTGCGAATATCGATGTGCGTAGGACAAACCGTTACACAACTTTCGCACGTCGTACACTCCGCACTGCTATTGACGGACAATAAATCTTTGGCTTTGCTAAATTTTTTGACTCGGCTATTGCCATGTCCCTCGTAAATCTCACCACCACGCACGGGGTCATAGATAGCTTGAATGGTATCATCATCATAAAGCACCGATTGCACACGGCTATAGGGGCAGATATAGACACAAAAATCCTCTTTGAGGAAAACCACATCGGCAATCAAAAAGAGAGCCAGTCCAATCCAAGCACCCAATAGTACCGTATGTTCCATAGGGTTGGACATATAATCAATAAACTCAGTGGGCGGAACAAAAAACCACAAGAAGTTTGCCCCCGCAACAAAAGCCAAAAGTGACCATATCAAAATAGCCGCTACCTTTTTGGCTTGATTGATAGGCTTTGACATATCGGGATTTTGTTGTTTGTTTTTGATACGTTTACGCAATCCCAAAAGCTTAGTCTCAATCAAATCACGATAGATAACTCGAAAAATGGTTTGAGGACAAGCCCAGCCACACCACGCACGTCCGCCTACAACCGTCACCGCAAAGATACCCAAAAAGAGCAGCATCAATACAAAAGGCATAAGGTAAAGCTCTTGCATATCAAAGGCTACTCCCATAAGATGCAACTTTTTGTGGTCGAAGCTCAACAAAAAGATATGATTGCCATTGATGGTAATCCACGGAATAGAGATTCCAATAATCGTACCAATCAAATAACCCCAGTATCGTTTAACCGAATAGGGTACCCAATCTTTGAGGTACTCTTTTTTAGAGATTTTCTCAGACATTTTAACTCCTTTACATAAGTTAGTAATATATTTTAAATAAGTATAACACATAATTCTTATAAGAATATTTAATATGTATAATTATTTTACTTTATTTTTTATAAATATTAGATTATTCCAAAAAATAGATAAATTCTATCTTGATACATGATATAATAATGTTGTTAAAATCGCAGGAGAGGCAGTGGAGTATCAAATAATTTTAGATGAGATTTTATTGGAGATTGAACCCTATTTGAGCCAAGGAGAAGCGCTGCAATCTATACCAACACTTGCCAACGAGGATACCAATGCTTTTGCGATGAGTCTGCAACTTCTTGATGGCACAAGCTATCATGTGGGTGAAAGCCAACGTAAATTTTCTATCCAGAGCATCTCCAAACTCTTTAGCTTCACCGAAGCGTTGCGTATTTATGGGGCTGATATTTACACACGAGTAGGTAGAGAGCCCTCAGGTGACCCCTTTAATTCGCTTGTATTGCTTGAACACGAAGAGGGTATTCCTCGCAATCCTTTCATCAATGCAGGGGCTATTGTGGTAGCCGATGCACTCTTGTCGCACTATGGCAATGTCGATGATGCCTACGGTAGTATTGAGCAGTTGATACGCAAAGCGTGCGGCGATGAATCCGTCACCTTTGATAGAACCATTTGGTTTTTGGAGTATCGCAACGGACACCGCAATATGGCTTTGGCACACTTAATGAAGAGCTTTAACAATCTTCGCAACAGTGTGGAAGATACCGTGAAAGTCTATTGTAAATACGGCTCTATTATGATGAGTACGGCATTGCTCTCTCGTGCGATTCTTTTTTTGGCCAATCACGGTATGGATACCGCTACCAATCAACCCTTTATTAGCTCTTCAAAGGTTAAACGTATCAACTCTTTGATGCTCACTTGCGGTCATTACGATGCGAGTGGGGATTTTGCTTTTCGGGTAGGTTTGCCAGGCAAAAGCGGTGCTGGGGGTGCGATTGTGGCCGTTGTACCCAATGTCATGACCCTTGCCGTTTATGCCCCAAGGCTTAATCAAAACGGCATCTCTTTGGCAGGTATAAAGGCTTTGGAGCTTTTTGTAAACAAAACATCTTTTTCTATTTTTTAAAGAGTCTGTATGAGAACTATCATTGTATTATTTTTAATTTTTATGAGTGCTTTTGCGCAAGAAGAGCCAAAATCAGAGCTGTGGGATATGCGAAATGTTTGGATGAAAGTCTATCTCAACAACAAAAACTACAACACCATTATCAACAACATCACCGTGACAGAGCGTAAACTAGCCAACAAAAACAACCCTCTCGGTGTCCTTGAGGATTTGCAACAAAAGCTCAATCTCTACAAATCCAAATTAAGCTTTTATAAAAAAGACAGCAATTTTGATGTGATTTTACGTCCCTACAAATACACGTTGGGTGATATTACGATTTACGATTTTTTATTCAAAGAGTCGCTTAATGATGTCGAAAAGCTTTTGTATAAATTTAGTCGCCTCAAAAAAGATTTCTATTTGGCCAAAGCCAAGCTCAACGACCACTACCTCCAAGAAAAAAAGAAAAAAAGCAAAACGCTTCAATCCATCAAAGAGGATTTGGAGTATTTTATCGAATACAGTGACAATGTTGAAAAGGTACACCACGACCTTATCGACACCAAAGAGGAGGTTGTTACCAAATACCAAGAGTACAAGGTAGAGGTTTTTACCCAGCATCTTATGACATTGGCGATACTCTTTATGCTCTATCTGCTCTATCGCTTTATTTGCGCTATTGTCAATTATTTGAGCTTTCGCAGCAAAGAGCCTGAAAACTACAAAAGCTACCGCAAAATCCTCTCGACGCTTTTTGTGAGCTTTATGATGATCTTTTTGGCGATTCGCTACATCGACGATTTGGCCTATATGCTTACATTTTTGGGAGTTGTAGCGGCGGCTTTGACATTGGCGGCACGCGAGATTATTATGAGTATCGCAGGGGGAATTTATCTCTTTTTTAGCCACATGATTCGTGTGGGCGATAGAATTATGGTGCAATACGGCAACCGTCACACTATTGGAGATGTAGTGGATGTGACGATGTTTCAAATCAAACTTCATGAAGTCGAAGACTACAACAGCATCAAAGATGTCAAAAGTCTGGGGCGAACGGTCTATATCCCCAACAGCTACCTCTTTACCAATGTCTTTTATAACTATTCGCTTAAAAATCATGGGCTTATCAAAGATTTGATTGAGCTTGAATTTAAACCCGAAAGTGATTTTGACAAAATCGAAAAAATCATTCATGCTATTTTGGACGATATGGGCATGGATCACGGGATAACCTTTACGCTCAATGCACTCAAAACGGGTATTATTGCCCAAATCTCCTACCAAACCAACTACAAAGAGGCCTCCAAAAATAGAGGCAAAATCACCATAAGACTCTACAAAGAGTTCTCCAATTATGATGATATTGAGATTAAACAAGCCAAATAAAGGAAAAGTATGGATTCATTTTTGTTAGAGTTTAGTATGTTCCCTACCGATGTAGGCGAGAGCAAGAGTCATTATGTTGCCGAGGTGGTCAGGGTTGTCAAGGAGAGTGGCATTGCCTATCAGCTTACGCCTATGGCGACTATCGTGGAGTGTAGCTCTTTGAGCGAGGCTTTTGATTTGGTGCAAAAGTGCTACAGCGTACTCGATACCATGGGGTGCAATCGAGTCTATAGCGTATTGAAATTTGATATTCGCAAAAACTGCTCCCATCGACTCCAAACCAAAATCCAATCCATTGAAGCCAAAATCGGAGAGGTGTCTTGATAGATTAACACGGCTTTTCATTTTATTTTTTTCGTTCACCCTGAGCCAGTCGAAGGGTGTTAAATGTGGTTCGACAGGCTCACCACGAACGCAAAGTCAATCAATATTCAATACATTTGAATAGAATGAAACAGCCGTGGATAGATTAACGAGGAAAAACTTTAAAAAAGTGTGATATGATACTATATAAATTAATGTAGATAGATTCTAAAGTATAATCAACAAAAATCAAGGAGTTCAAGATGTACGCCGTTGAATTTCAAGCACCTATAGAAAATGGTATTGTCCATATACCAAAACAATTTCAAGATATACAAGATGCAAAAAAAGCAACTTTTGTTGTGATGTATGAAAGTATAAGTGATACAATTCACAAAGAGGTTGTACAATCGCAACTTGAGGAGTTTCACAGATTAAGAGTTAAATCAAATAATAAAATAGAAGCAACAACGGAACTTGCTACAAATATTGACGAAATGGTAAATGATGGTATTTTTTGATACAAATGTTTTAATATATGCTTTTGATAAGGACTTTAAAAAACTTCAACACCTATCTAAAATCAAACTTGTTATTCAAAAGCAAATCAACTTCAAACGACTAAAATGAACATTTTCGCCCATTACATTAGCGTTGTTTGCGTAGTATCTCTTGGATTACTTTTTCAAATCCCTCTTTGCCATCGATGTGTGCTTGAATGCTCATGGCAAGTCCCATAAACCATTGTGTCTCTTCTATTTGAGGGAGCGATTGGGTGAGTATCTCTAGGGGGTCTTTGTTCCATGCCAATGTTCTATCGTGCAGTTCCCATCCTAGCTCTCTAAGAATATAGGCAAAAATTTGATGGAGCAGTTGGTATCCGCCTTGTAATTTGGCGTAATCTTTGGATTTTTCTAATTTTTGGATGGTTTTAATAAGCTCTTTGCGTTGGTTTCTATCGTATTTGGCTTTGATAGCATCAATTATCGCTTCGTTTGTCATGCAGACTCCTATAAAAAATTGCGAGTATTATAACATAATCTCTGGCTTTGAAAAGAGTAAAGGAGTAGCATTTGCGAAGCTCTATAGAGAAAAAATTTCTCTATTAGCTTGAGTAGAGTGAGTAGAGTCTATCTTCTTCCATTTTGAAGCGTTTTGCCAAAAGATCATGGATGTTTTGCAAATCGTTTAAAAAGTTCTCTCTGTTGTTGTCGTACGATTGTCGATTGGTATATTTTCGATTGAAAAATATCGCCTCTTTGGTGATATTGGTCATCTCATCTTGAATATCTTCAACAAAGGCTTTGTGTCTCTCATCTGTACCGTATTTGCTCTTCAAATAGGTATAGAGCTTATTGTCTTCTACCATTACATGAATCTCTAGTGCTACCTTGAAGTCGTTGAGCAACTCGCTGGTTTTTTTATGCACATTGGGATCACTCGTAAAACTCTCTTTAATTTGTGGGAAAAAACCAAGCAACTCGGCGTGATCGTTTTTGAAATCCTCAATGAGCTTATCGTTATAGTTTGTCTCTTTCTCAATCTCAGATCCATCTACTGTACCGTCTTTATTTTTTTTGAATTTACCCAAAAGTTTTTTTACAAAACCCATCGTCAGTTCCTTGTGTTGGTTTTCTACCGATATTATATCAAGTAATTGATTAGATAGGAAATATTTTTATAACAAATATCGCACAACTTTTTGATATAATTGTGTTTTATATTAAAAATAAGGAATATTAATGGAAAAAATGATTTTTATGGACAAGTATCCTATTTACGAGACAATCATTAGCAAAGCCAATACGCAATACAAAAGTGTTGAATCGGTAATGGATTATCTCAAAGCAAAGATTGAAAACGACAGCGTTGCGGCCTATATTGCTCAATTTGACCCTTATGCCCATACCCTTTCGCTAGGCGGCGAGATAGACCCAACCATCATTGAAGCCAAAGAGATTATTTTTTGTTTTGGTCAAAAGTTACCAAACGCTACCATTGTGGCAGTACGTCCCCGTGCTATTGGTATCGTCGATAGAGGCGAGGATTTGGTCATCAACTTCATGGAAGCTCCCAATGAGCCTTCGACCAATACAATGATAGCGTGGATAGAAGAGTTAAAAAATTAAATTTTTTAACTGTAGGTTCGGCTTTAGCCGAACATTTGGACGTTATTGAATGCTTTAAACTCGGCTAAAGCCGAGGCTACAGGTTTAAGGTTGTTTGCAAGCAATTTCAAATAGATTGCTTCGTGCCTCGCAATGACTGGTTCAAAGATGAAATATTGGGTAAAGTGTGTAACATCAGTTAAATTTTTCCAAAAAAGAGAAATTTTTTTAATTTAAGAGTAATTTTATCTTATTTAGAGTACAATTTGAATGTACCAATTAAAATTTATAAGGAAAATAAATGGCAACAGTAACTTTTAAAAATGACATCGTATGTAACCTTGCAGGAAATGAAATCAATGTAGGTGATACAGCACCCGTAGTAACAGTAGTAAACTGTAACCCAATGCTTCAAAACGAGCAAATTGGTGGTGAAGGTAAAGTTCAACTCGTCGTTGCAGTGCCATCATTAGATACAGGCGTGTGTGACGCTGAAACAAGAAGATTTAATCAAGAGGCAGCTTCTTTGGAAGGTGTTGAAGTTATTACTGTATCTATGGATTTACCATTTGCAGCGGCTAGATGGTGTGGTGCAGCAGGAATTGAAAATCTAAAAGTATGTTCAGACTTTAGAAACAAAGATTTCGTTAATGCTTACGGTGTACTTTTGGCAGATGGTCCACTAGCTGGTATCAGTGCAAGAGTTATTTTTGTGATTGGTAAAGACGGTAAAGTAGCTTACAAACAAGTTGTTCCAGAAATTACAACAGAGCCAAATTACGATGAGGCATTGGATGCTGCAAGAGCTGCAGTATAACTTTTTCATAATAATCAATTACTATAACCTCCTTTTTAAATAGACTTTGGGCTTCCTTTTTTCTCCTCCTCCTTTTTAGGGAAGCCCAAAGATATTCTTTCTTGTTCTCAAAAATATTCAAATACTCCTATCTCCTAAAGCGAATTTTTGTTAAACTACTCTAAATAATTTTTATTGAGGAACACTCATGCGTTTTGCTTTGATCTCTTTTTTTGTTGTGTTGATAGTTTCAAGTTGTACCCGTTACGATATGCCTCCAGGCATCAAAGTCACTCCTCAAAATGGCAAATACCCAACAAGCCAATGCCTCAAAGAACTCTCCACTTCATCGGAGATTGATGCTTCAAAAGTTGTGGATAAAATCCGTGTTTTAAAATCTCAACGCACCATGGAGCTTATCAAAGGCAATCAAATACTCTATCGCTTTCCTATTTCATTGGGTAAAAATTCCGTAGGTCACAAGCTTCTCCAAGGCGATTTTAAAACCCCTATTGGACACTACAAAATCGTGCAAAAACGATGCGACCCCAAATATTATCGCTCCATTCTCATCTCCTATCCCGACCAAGAGGATATTGATAGAGCCAAAAAAAATGGGGTTAATGCGGGTGGCGATATTACTATTCATGCTCAACCGCTATGGAATGCCGATGGGCACGGCGATAGACATACACTCAAAAAAGATTGGACTGAGGGTTGCATTGCTATTACGGTAGGAGCGATGAATATCCTATGGGCATCGCTCAAAAATCAAACACCCATAGACATTCACCCCTAATGGCATACACACAAGCTCAAATTGACAAATACAACCGCCAACGCTACATTACGCATCTTGAAAAGATTACCAAAAATCTCTACAAGATGTTGCGTGAGGAGAGTACAACCCAAGAGAAGTTTATCAACAAATTTCACGAACTCAAAACCGCTCTCAACAAACTACCCCAAATTGAGCTTTACACTTCGCACCACAAAGAGATTGTCGATTTTATCAACGCCTTTTACAAAGAGGCAACGGGCGAAGATTTTGTACTCGAAGATGCGCGACAAGCCCAAATGAGCAATCTTAACCGTCTGCAAAAATCCAAAAACAACAACACCTACAAAAAACTGAAACACAAAAAAGAGTTCAACGAGTGGTAGCCTATTCCATGCAAATACACGCACTCATATAGCCCACAACCGAGCTTTTATCGTGACTGGTATCGTAGCTTGTGCGGTAATCAAGCAGTTGGATATTGAGATTTTGCTCTTTGGCAATGGCTACTATCGCCTCTACTCCCGCTTTGCCGCACGCTTGACATTGCGTCAAAAGCTCTAAATCTTTGTGAAAGACTCCATCAAGACAATGCTTATCAAGCCTTTGGGCGGTCTCCAAATCGTAAAAATGACTCAAATCGGTACTAATGACAAGGGCGTTGTCTCTGTTTTGCAACAAAAACTCCATGAGTTGTTTGAGCTGTTTGTCTGTTTTGCCGTAAATCAACTCAATAACGGCTCTATCTTTGGAGTAGTGTTTGATAAAAGGCATTTGTGTCTCCGTGGAGTGCTCTTTTTGGTGTGCCTCTTCAACAAATCCTATTTCAAATGCATGCGCCAACTCCTCCAAATAGAGCGTATCAATCGATAAATCTCCGCACGGCGAAGCGTAACGCGTGTAAAAACTCCCACTTATCCCACGAAACGCAACGTAGTGGCTGGGTCCTATGACAATCACCCGTTTGGCTTTGGAGTTTCCTAGAAGTCTATGGGCAATATTGGCACTAAAACCGCTATAGATATACCCAGCATGAGGAGCGATAATGACCCGTGCCTCTTTGTTTAAAAACTCTTTTTTGGTGAGAGCATTTTCTAGTAAGTGATTAAAATGGATTATTTGATGCGTAATCTCATCGCAACTACTGCTGTAAAATCGTCCACTGTTTTTGGCAACTCTTGTCATCTTTTGCTCCTTTTTGGCTCTGTAATACTACTCCACAATCTTTTGGGCTTGATAGAGATAGATTTGAGGATGGTGTTTCAAGCAATCGACATTCAAACCTGCTTTTTGACACAAATGACCAAAAAAGGCATCAAAGTGCGGCAACGAGTCCCATACGAGAGGCAAAAAGGTAGCTCGACGATTGCCATAGTGTAGCACCACACCATCGATACGGGGACGCACAATCTTTTTGAGTTGGGTTATGTCGTTGTAGTGTATAAGCTTTGGTTGCGTCAAGATAGATATTTCAATCTCAATCTCTCCAAACTCCTCTTTGGTTAGCGGAGCAAAGCGTGGATCGTGAAACGCCGCTGAGAGTGCATTGGAGATGGTATCTTCTAAAATATCTCGATGAGCCTCTAGTGAGCCAATACATCCTCTCAATTTGGCTCGTTTATTGATTGTCACAAATACCGCTCCCTCCTCTTTGAGCCAATGGTGAAGCGTGGTAAGTTGGTCTCTATCGATAATGACTCTGTTTTCTAGCTTTTGAGCTATCGCATCTCGTGCAATTTTAATAAGTATTTTTTTATCTTCCATAGTGCTATTATAACCAATATGATATAATAAGCCCCAAAAACTCTAATGGAAAATAATGTTAATAGCTCCTAGTATATTATCTGCCGATTTTGGTAATTTAGCTCGTGATGTCCAAGCGATTTGTGAGGGCGGATGCGATTTGGTACATGTGGATGTAATGGATGGGCATTTTGTCCCCAATCTTACTATTGGTCCTGTGGTAGTGAGTGCCGTAGCCAAAGTCGCTACCAAGCCTCTTGATATTCACTTGATGGTGCAAAACAATACCTTTTTTGTCGAACTCTTTGCACCCCTTAAGCCTCACTATATCTCCTTTCATATCGAAGAAGAGAAGCATCCTCACCGATTGATTCAAAAAATTAGAGATTACGGTATTGCACCTGCTATCACACTCAATCCCCACACACCGCCCGAGGCGATTGAGTTTTTGTTGGAGGATTTGGATATGGTGTTGCTTATGAGTGTCAATCCAGGTTTTGGTGGGCAAACGTTTATCCCCAGTGTCCTAGAAAAAATCAAACGCCTCAAAAATCTTATCACTCAATACAACCCCAATTGCCTTATCGAAGTCGATGGGGGCGTGGGTGAAAAAAACATTCAAGCCCTCAAAGAAGCAGGAGCGGATATTGTCGTGGCAGGTTCGTACATCTTTGGCAATGAAAAGGGAATACCTTATGCTATTGAGTCGCTGAAAGTCTAATGGATGCGAGTCAAAATATGCGGTATTACCAATTTAGAAGATGCCTTGAACGCCATTGAAGCGGGAGCCGATGCTTTGGGATTTGTCTTTTATAGAGACTCTCCTCGCTACATCACTCCTATAGAAGCCAAAAAGATTGTTGCAGCTTTGCCCCCTTTTGTAGAACGGGTAGGACTTTTTGTCCATGAAGATGCCCAAACAATCAATAGGATTTGCAAAGAGACCAAAATGAGTTTGGCTCAAATTCACTTTGAAGTCAATGAAGCATTTTTAGATTCATTAGAAACCCAATCCATTCCCGTCGTTCGTGCCAAGGGTGCCAAAGATATTGCACGTTTTAGTGAGCGTTATCGTTTGGTAGATGCCTACTGCGAGGTCTATGGGGGCAGTGGCAAACGGGTCAATTTGGAGTGGTTTGATGGAGTCGATTGCTCTAAAATTATTCTTGCAGGTGGGCTTGATAGTGACAATGTTGCTTCAACCCTTGCGTACAACTTTTACGGCGTGGATGTGAGCAGTGGTACAGAGTCCCAAAAGGGCAAAAAAGATCCTCAAAAGGTAAGAGATTTTATAAACAATGCAAAAACTATTTGATAATTTAACGACCGCTTTTCGCAAAAACCAAGGCTTTTTGACCCGTACGCAACTCAAAGCTTTTTTGAATCATAGCGATGACATTTACAGCAATCTTGATACTTTTGTGATGATTTTGGACTCTTGCGGTTATCCTATCGAGACGACTCCACTGGGTTTTAAGCTCAAAACTTTTTTTTATTCTTATGAAGAGCAAAAATTTTGTGTCATTGATATAGAGACCAACGGAAGCAAACCTACCAAAGCCGATGTGATAGAGATAGGAGCGGTAATGGTGCAAAATGGGGAGATTGTGGATCATTTTGATACGTTTGTTTATGCCGATGAGGTGCCTGGGTATATCACCAAAATCACAGGGATAACCTACGACGATATTCAAAATGCCCCCAGTCAAAAAGAGGCACTTTTGATGCTTCGGGATTTTATGGGAGATGCCATTTTTGTAGCGCACAATGTGAAGTTTGACTACTCGTTTCTCAATACGCTCTACAATAAATACGGACTAGGCAGTATTGGCAATCAACGCTTTTGCACTATTGACCTTGCCCGTCGAAGCTTTGAGTCGCCCCGCTACGGACTAGCTTATCTTAATGAGACATTGGGTATCGAAGCGGCCAATCACCACCGAGCTTATAGCGATGCCCTTTCGGCGTATATTGTGATGAAAAAGAGTTTTGAAACGCTTCCTGATTATGTCAAAAGCGGCGATGATGTGGTCAAATTCTCAACCTCCAATCGCACAACTCGAAAACAAAACACCCCTAAAGAGACTCCACAGACTCCAACGCACACTTAAGACGTTTGGCAATATCGTTGCCCATAGGATCCATGTAGTCGAGCTGAACGGTATAGACTCTTGTATGATTCAAATAAAAACTCACCTGCACATATCCCTCGTAGAGTTTGGCCTCTTGGGTTTTTTTCTTGGGGTCTTTTTTGTCATTTTCATAGAGCAGCAGATCAATACGCAACTTCTCTCCACGAGGTTTGCCAAAGGTATCATGCAATAGCACTTCAAATGCCTCTTGCTTCATATAGCTATCGATACGGGTTGGCATATAGCTTGATTTGGCAATGTTTATTGTAAAGCTAAAATCGCCGCTTTTTAGAAGTGTTTGGATAGTGTTGGTTTGATGGGGTTCGTAGAGTCGTTCAAACGTTGTACTCTCTTGATGGCACACCAATCGCTTGGATTTTGCACTTTTGGGGTTGAAGTGGTGATAGAGGATTGTGCTACTAAAAAGTGCAAACACAATAACAACAATAGGGTAAAATCGCTTCATACTCTCTCTTTATAACTAAATTTTATTAAAAACATAAGTATATATTAACTATTGTTAAATGACTATAAGTTTATGATACAATAACAAAAATTTAATCCAAAGAGAGTATTGTGTATAAACGAGAGTTTGATAATCTATTAATGTCGCAAAATATACCCAAAGCGGTACTGCTCTACGGTGAGAATAGCTTTTTTTTGGATTACTACAAAGCCTTTTATATTGATAAATTAGATGCCAAAGAGGATGCGATGGTGCTTCAATATGAAGCCTACAAGTTTGAACAAGCCTACTCCTATCTCTCGCAAAACTCTCTTTTTGGCGGGGTCAATCTTTTGATTGTACGAAGCGATAAAAAGATACCCGCAAAGGATTTAGAGGCACTGCTTACTATTACAAACAAAAGCGATAGCAACTATTTCATTTATATTTTCGAGGGCGATAGCAAAGATGCACGGAGTCTCCAAAGCTCTTTTGTGGTCAAAAACAATGCGTTGTGGGTACGGTTTTTTGAAACGACATTGCGAGAAGCCATTGAGATACTCACGCACAAAGCTCGACAAATTGGACTCAAAATCGATCACTACGCCCTCAATCATCTCTTTGTTTTGCTCAACCACAATATCGCACTTGCTGTCAATGAATTGGATAAATTGGCAATTTTAAATCGAGAGATAACAAGCAAAGATATTGACAATTTGGTCTATTGCACCGCCCCAATGCACGTCGAACAGCTCTTATTGGCACTCTTTGAAAAAAAAGATACTATTGCTTTACTTGAACAGCTTATCGAACTAGGCGAAGATGAGTTGAGTGTTTTACGCTCTACCCAACTCTTTGTCCATCAACTTTTTATGTTTAATGCCTACATTAAGCTCCATGGTGCTATTGATTCAATGGCTATTTTGGGGTATCGATTGCCCAAACCCATTGAACAGCAACGCACTCAAATTGCGTTACGTCTCAAAAGCACAACGCTGTTGGCACTCTATGAGTATCTACTCCGCAGTGAACTTGAACTCAAAAAAGCCAAAGCTATTGATGGGGAGTCGCTTATTTTTGGCATTTTGATCAAAATGCAATCGTTTTTATAGACAAAAGATGTATAAAATTCATATTTTTTTTAAAAAACTATTGACATCAATTTGAAAATAGACTATAATTTCACTCCCTAACAACTCGGAAGATTTGGAAAAAGGAATTTATGGTGCTGGTGTAGCTCAGTTGGTAGAGCAGCTGATTTGTAATCAGCAGGTCGGGG
>DYMA01000007.1 GCA_020721815.1 Sulfurovum sp.
ACTGGGGGCTTTAAGTGCTTTAAGCTATCTTTAATTTGGGAAGATTCGTTATATCCCAATTCATTTGAGAATTATAACATATTTGTTATATTATTGCGATAAAAAGCTTCGCACACTAGCGAAAATTCCGCAGGGTGCATTTTAATACACCAAAAGCCAATTTTTTAAAGAAAATGGCTTCAAAATAGACAATTTTAAGCTGTAGGTGCGTTTCTTTCGCACAAAAAAGTGTGTGACACGGTCACACCTACAGTTATTTCACAAACTGTTTCGCTCCAAATAGTCTCGAAACTCTTTGGCTCCCTCTTTGGAGCTTGTGACGGTGTCGTCGATGCCGTTGAAGCTTATTTGGAGTTTGGATTGCTCGACGCTCTCCATGGCTTTGATTTTGTTGATATTGACGATATAGGAGCGATGCAGACGAAAAAAGGTGCTGGTTTTGAGGAGGCTATCAAGCTCTCCGATTTTCTTTTTGACATAGACATCGGTCTCTTTGATACGAATAATGACCTCATCAAGGTCGGCTTTGATATAAAAAATATCCTCAATATCTATTAAATATATCTTATTGTAGCGTTTGCCCAGTAGCCGTTTGGTGGTAGGAGGTGGGGTGTTTTGGAAGTTGGCTACCTTTTCAAAGACTTTTTGAATCTCTTTGAACTCAATGGGTTTAAGCAAATACCCCATGCCTCCACTCGCAAACGCCTCCAGAGCGTACTCATCGTAAGCACTGGCAAAGACAATAAAGGTGCTAGGTTCACGCTCCAAAATCCTATTGGCAAGTTCCAAGCCGTTCATGGAGGGCATGGATATATCCAAAAAAACCACATCGTAGCGGTATTGGGTAGCACTTTGCAACGCCTCTAGTGGGTCACTAAAGGTATCGATAGAGCCAATCCCTATTTCACCTATCAGGCGTTCCAAACGCTTAAGTGCCAACTCCTCATCATCTACTGCCATGACTCTCATCGTATATCCTTTTTGAGTTTGATTGCAAAACGCATTTTATTATTATCTCCAATACCACACTCCAACTCCCCCACATCAAGCAACTCCAAACGTTTTTTGAGATTGCTTAGTCCCGTGCCAAGCGTTGTGATTTCGCTTATTTTACCACTGTTTTCTATAATAATAGAGTTGCCTTTCATATACACATCAATGATTAATAGTCGCCCCATATAGCCGTGTTTGATAGCGTTTTCGACAAGCAATTGAATCGAAAATTTAGGCACAAGCACCTCCAAAGGGGGCAAGATGACGTGAAATTGGATTTTGTCTGAAAAGCGAATGTTTTCAATCTCTACATAGGTTTTGACCATCTCTAGTTCATGTTCGAGTGTGATAAGCGAATCTTTACTGATGGCATTACGCAAAAATTGCGAAAGATGAAGCACCGCCTCTTCCGCCTTTTTTTGATCGACAAAGACAAGTTCACTCATGGAGTTGAGGGCATTGAAGAGAAAGTGGGGATTGAGTTCTCCCTCAAGTGTTTTGATTTTGCTCTCCAAAATAGAGCTTTTGATCTCCTCGTGGCGATACTTCATGGCTATAAATTTGTGCAAAATGAGTCCGATTAAAAAGGTCAAAAAGCCCGTCGTAATGGCAATATAGAAGATATAGGGGCGTAGCAGTCCAATGAGTGCAAAGTTTTGATTGGAAAAGAACCAAAAGCTTACCAATACTCCCAAAGCCCCTGCCAAAAAGGAGAAAACGAAGCTTAGAAGATGCCAAAAGGCTTCATTGACGTTGGGCAAAATGTAGTTGTTGGAAATCGTAATCAAAACGATTGAGAAGAGCGAAATGGTAATTGCCATAGCAACAGCAAAGATAATCGTAGCACTCTCTTGGATGTGAGGATTGAGAAAATAGAAAAAGAGCGAGATAAAAAAGCCAAAAAATGCCCCAATAATCACAATATAGAGCCAATCCATAAAGCCAATATGAAGTTCTACTTGTTGTTTCATTTATCAATCTCCTTTGCAAGAAGCAAAGCTCCTTTTGAAATATAAGGGTTTCATTGTTTTGTATCCTTCAAAATAGCATCCAATACCTTAACGCCCAAAGCAACACCCGGCCAACCTTGTCCGCCAAAAAGCGTATCGCCCACATGATAGAGCCCCTTAAAGGGAGTATTGGGCGTAGGAAGCGTGAGCATATTTTTGATCGTAATCGCTTTGCCTCCGCAATTGAGCCGTCCGATGTAGCGTTTGAAAGTGGTCGATGTGGCACTAAAGCATTGGGTAATATCGGTAGGAGAAATAGTATCAAAATGCTCCAAAAACTTTTGCATGATATACTCTTGGGTGAGGGTTTTTTGGATGCGATACTCCTCTTGGGTGAGATTTTGCCAAAAGAGGGCTTGGGTGTGGGTTGAGAGCGTCACCGAGTAGCCTCCTTGTGAGAGCTGGGTATCTTGGGAATCCGAAAAGGAGACAAAAAAAGATTGAGAGAGGCAATGGGGTATAGGCTCTTGCACAATAATCTGATAGTGGTGCAAAAACTCCTCTTTGGACTCTATATGCAAATAGAGCGTAAAGGCACTTTGGTCGCTTAGGCGGTATTGGTTGTAGTAGTTTTGAATGGCTAAGTCGTCAAAGAGCTTAGCACTATCATAAACGGTTGAATTTAAAATAATATTTTTGGCACAATAGCTTCCTTTGGATGTATGGAGCAAATAACCGCCATCGTGGGGTTTGATGGATTGGATTGCCTCATGGGTTTTGACCTCAACATTTTGCAGTATTCCCTCGATAATCTTGCCCATACCGCCATTGGCATAGTAAACCTCGTGAAAAGGATAGGAGAGTCCTAGTGCCATAGAGAGAAGTGAAACCTTGGCGGATGTTGATTGTACCGTAATAAGCAACTGAGCATCGATAAAAGCAAGGTACTCTGGGGAGATATTGGGGAGATGTTTTTGGATAAAAGAGGAGGCGGAACGAAACAAATCGCCTCCAAAACGTCCCAATAGCTCGATGAAAAATTTGGCACTTTTGAGATAGCCTTTGAGGGAGTATTTCTCATAGTGGAGGTGTTGAAGTTGCCAAAAGGTTTGGTCAATCGTTTTGATTTTGTGCCAAAAGAGGCGGTTATTGGGATGGGGATAGTGCAGATTGAGTCCCTCCAAAAAGGCTTCAAAATCTTGGACTCTATCGACTATCTTGTTGCCTTGAACGGTGCGAATGGCGATAGGGGAGGGCTTAATGTCGGGTACACAATCGATACGTTCAAAGAGGGCTTTGATGGGGTGGTGGGCTTCGTATCCTACAAAGGTTGTCGCTCCTGCGTTGTAAAAATGCCCCTTTTTGCAAAAGGTAGAGGCGCATCCCCCTACGTTGTAATCTTTTTCAAACACCACCACATTGGCACTATCTTGCAAAGCTGCAATCATAGCACCGCCCATTCCACTACCCACTACGGCAATATCAATAGACCTCAATACAACCTCCTAATTTTTGTTCTATTTTATCGGAGTTTGCGATAGGTTGGTAGGGCTATTGTGGTGCTTTGATGAGATTTGACTCTCTATAAAGCCTTAAAGAGCTTGTAGTAGCGTTTGGCAATTTCACGCCAGTTGTAGTAGGTGATAATCTTTTTGTAGTTGCTTTGGGTGTAGTGGTGATAACGCACGGGGTCAGATTCCACCTTTTTGATAAGTTCACTTAGCTCATTGGGGCTACGCCAATAGAGTCCATGCTCCCCTAAATACTCCCGATTGAAGAGAGTGTCATGAGCCAAAATCATACGCTTAGATGCCATGGCTTGGAGCAGTGCGTGTGCGTCGTTGCCCACACTATCGCCATGAAAATAGCTTGTAGCGTTGGCTCTTAAGATATCCAAATCCTCTTTTTTCTCCCTATCTTCAATAAAAATGACACTCAAATTGGCAATATTTTTGAGCTTTTTACAATAGAGACTCTTGTGCAATTTGCCTACAATCACAAGCGGATAGTGACGAGATGAGCGTTGGTAGCCTTGAATCATCGTATCGATAGCGTTGGTGGGTTTGAGCGGTGCGATGATGAGATGGTAGCTTTTGGGAATAAGGTTGTAGTGTTTAAGCAAAGTGGTGCTTTGATAATTTTGATGTTCAAGATGGCGATTGATATGCACACCGTACTCAATGACTTTGGTATTTTTGAGTTGGTAGCTTGCGATAAGATAACGCTCCAATGCATAGGAGTTGCACACCACAACATCACTCTTTTGAAAAGCCTTAGCGTAGAAGAGTTTCGCAAGGATACGCATAAGCTTGGAATTTTTATCGCTTTGATAGGCAATCCTATCGATAGCGGTAATAAGTTTTTTATTGGAGGGTATCAAGAAGCTCAAAACTCCTCCCCAAAAACCAAAGGAATAGACAATGTCGCTACGTTTAATCGCTTTTTGGAGTGAGTCATAATAAAACATCAAAGGATTTTGCGATTGTGAGTAACGTGAAGGCACAAACTCAATGCCCTCCATCTCCCCAAAAGGCTTATACTCTTTGTCGCACACGATGACAATGGGCGTATTGTATTGATGATAGAGCTTTTTTGTCACTTCGTAGAGAAGATTTTGGCGTACATCACGACTCTCTTTGCTTATCTTGCCCATTCCAATAAACGCTATTTTCATTTTTTCTCCCTTAAGCTATGAGTTTGAGATACCCCTTGGTTGTCTCTTGCCAATTGTAGTGGTCACGAATCATCTTAAGAGCCTCTTTGGGCAAATCGGTGGCTAAATATTTGTACTCCCAAAAGTAGTTTAGTACCTCTTTGAGGCTTTGAACGTTACCCTTTTCAAAGAGCAATCCGTTGAATTGGTGCGTTATTAGCTCCTCATGAATGGGAATATCCGAAGCAATGACGGGTAGTGCATGGCTCATTGCCTCCAAAATATACTCATTGCGGTAGCTTTGAACAAAAGGAAAAACAATCGCATCGCACGCTCCCCAAAGCATCATCTTTGTAGCCTCATCATTCCAAAGTGTAATGTGTTGGGCAACGTGAAGCTCTCTTACGAGCAACTCAAAGCTGTTTTTGAGACTATCGTTTGCGAATGTGCCAACAATAATAAGGTGAAAGTGACCCAAAAGTGTCTCAAGGAGCAAATCAACTCCATGGTGCGACTCAATGGTTTCGACACCAAAGAGCAGGTAATGTATTGTTTTATCAAGTTTGAGCTTCATGCGTAACATCTCGCGTGGCTGGGCGTTGGTTTCCAAAGTGCATCCGTGCTTGATGAAACGTGCTTTGGGGTATTTGGGTAGAAGTTGCGTATGGGCGAAGCGACTGTGCACGACAAAATGGCTAAGCAGATGGTTGTATGCCCAGCGATAGAAAAAGTCTCTTTTGGTATGCACAAACGCCGTATCAAACCCAACCCCCGCACACTCCACATCGTACCATTTGGCTATAAGCAGTGTCAAAAGGGTTTTGATAGTGGGTTTGAGAGGGGTAATGAGGATCTTAACGGCGTTGGCTTTGGCATCTTTGAGGGATTTGATAGCACTGGCAATATGCCCCACAAGCGTAGAGTCTTTGGCAAAAAAGCGTTTGCCTCGCACCTCTAGTGTATCAAAATCGCTGTAGATATGCACTTTGATAGCACTGTTTTGCCTCCACGCTTCTACGAGATTTAAATCATACGAAGCACAATTATCGACATCCAAAATAGCAATATGAACGGTTTGCATCTAGGGACTCCTTTTATAGGTTTTTGACTATGGCGTAGGTGACATCTATCATCTTCTTAAGCTCTTCAACGCTGAAGCAATAGGGCGGCATAAAGTAAACCACACTGCCCAAAGGTCGGATATAGACCCCTTGTGCCAATGCTTTTTGAAATATCTCCAATCCAATGCGTTGGCTAGGAGCATAGCCTTGAAGCTCAATAGCACAAATCATCCCTCTTTGGCGTACCTCTTTGACATTGGCAAGGCTTTTAAACTTTTGGGTTTGGTTGTGGATATATTGGATTTTGTCTTGGTTGTTTTGGAGTATTGGCTCATTTTCAAAAATATCCAATACCGCATTAGCCACACTGCACGCCAAAGCATTACCCGTATAGGAGTGTGAATCCAAAAACGATTTGCCCTCGTTGTAGTCGCAATAAAAAGCACTGTATATTTCATCTGTCATAAGTACCACCGAAAGGGGCATGTATCCCCCCGTAATCCCTTTGGAGAGGCACAAAAAATCGGGACTAATACCCGCTTGTTCAATCGCAAACATAGTTCCCGTGCGTCCAAATCCTACGGCTATCTCATCGGCTATCAAAAAGATACCGTACCTATCGCACATCTCTCTTAGTTTGGTGATATAGGAGGCGTTGTACATCTTCATGCTTCCTGCACACTGTACCAAAGGCTCGATAATGACACTGCTAATTTGATTTTGATGGGCTTGAAGCAATCTCTCCATATCCTCCAAAGCCACCTCTTCATCAACCAATGCAGGAGAGAGGGCTTGAAGCGTTTTGATGAGTATATCGTTATAGACATCTTTGTAGAGTCCCGTATCGCTTACCGCCAATGCCCCCATCGTCTCTCCGTGGTAGGAGTTTTGAAGCGAAACGAAAAAGGGGCGAGTTTCGCCTTTGTTTTTGAAATAGTGAAACGCCATTTTGAGACTAATCTCAACGGCACTTGAACCGTTATCGGCAAAAAAGAGCTTTTGGAGCGGTTTGGGAGTAAGTTCAATGAGTCGCCTAGCCAAATCAATCGCAGGTTTGTGGCTAAATCCTGCGAAAATGACGTGTTCAAGCTCTCCCATTTGCTCTTGGAGGCGTTGATTGATATAGGGGTGGCAATGCCCAAAGAGATTGACCCACCACGAACTAATACTATCAAGATAACGATTGCCATCAAAATCTTCGATATACGAACCCTTGGCACTTTTGATAGGAATAAGAGGCAACTTCTCATAATCTTTCATCTGCGAACAAGGGTGAAAAATCATCGCCAAATCTTGTGCCATCAACGCCTCATTGCTCATTGCATTCCTTTTTTTATTCTAATGTTATGCAAAAATAGGAGCAAAGCCCCTATTTTTGGCAGGGACACTTGTGTCCCTTGCAACCCCCTAAAGCTACCCGCATGGCGGGAGAGCGACAAAGTTATACGCACTTTGAGTGCGTAAGATTAGTTTTATTGCTATTGTAACATCTTAATGGTTCAAAGAACGTATTTAGCGGTCGATTATCGTTTCTTGCTTTTGCAATCTGCTTGGTGGTACATGGGTGCAATAAAGCAACCAAAAAGTATAATATCCCAACAAACAATGGGACATAAATTGACTTTCAAATGCCATTCAAAGGATTAAATAGTGATAAATAACCATGGAATATTAAAATTATTAAGAGAAATTTTACTACAAAAAGAGGTACTCAAATCAAAGTACACAAATATAGAAGAAATAATATCAGCAACTAATATTCTTCTTGATACAAAAGAAAATTTTAATAGTGCCTATTTATTGAATTATTTGTATCAAAATATATCAGCAAAAGAGATTGCGAAACGCAAAACAACCGCTAGAGATTTGGAAGATTACTTATCAATCTTATTTAATGGTAAAATTACAGATGAAACAAAACGAGAAAATAAAGATATTAAAATCGAAAAGATAGAAAATGATTTTATAACCCATTTTACAATCTCAAACAAAAGAGAAAAAGCAGATATTGTATTTAACGATGATTTTGTGATGTCTATCAAAACATTAATGCCAAATAATGATGAGATTAATTTAGGTTCATTTGAAAAAACAGCACTTTTCTATGAATTGGATGTTTATGATTTTCTAGGAGAACGAAAAGGCAAAAGCGGTAAGCTTGGTAGTGAAATAGTTAAAATAGGATTGGGTTCAACTTCTCTTTTGAAAAATTTACTATTACTTTTACAAGAAAAAGGGAAGTATGAAGTTTTTAAAAGTAGATTTTTGAAAATGGCAAAAGAAATTTTTGCAGACGATATGTTAATTGCCATTAAAAATGATGTTGTGATGGATTTGTATTTTATAAAATCAAATGATTTTTATAGTTTATTTGAAAGAAATATTGACAATATTGATAATTTTATCTCTATTGTAAACAGATGGGAAGGAAACTCAATGAGAGTGAGTAGAGAAGAATTTTTAAAAATTGGAGTTTTAGTTAGGCTTGATTTTGGTTTTATAAAAGATTCTATTCTTCAATATTTTTCAGAATTTGAAACGAAAACTACAAACATATTAATTAAATACATTAATGATGTCGATAATAAATTGGTTTATCAACAAGAGATGTGCGATGAAATTGAAAGAATTATTAGCCTAATAGAAGAAAAAATTAAAAGTACAGTTCAATGAAAGTAATTTCTCTTTTTTCTGGTTGCGGTGGATTGGATTTAGGCTTTAAAAAAGCTGGTTTTGATATTGTTTGGGCTAATGATTTCGACAAAGAAGCAACACAAAGCTATAAAGCAAATATAGGTGAACATATTGTGCATAAAAGTATTTATGATATAGATACGACGATAATACCTGATGCAGATATATTAATTGGCGGATTTCCTTGTCTAGGATTTACAGTAGCAAAAGGAAAAGATAGAAAACTCGATTGCGACTACAATCAATTGTTTCAAGAGTATGCTAGGGTTTTAAAAGCAAAGCAACCTAAATATTTTGTCGTTGAAAATGTTACTGGCATTAAAAGCGGTAAAGAGTTTAATGACTTTTTTCATGATGTAATACTTGAAACTTTTAAAAAATCAGGAACAAATGGTGATTATAAAATTAAATACAATGTGTTAATCTCTTCCGATTACGGTGTTCCACAAAATAGAAAAAGAGTGATTGTATTTGGAACAAGAAGTGATATAGCAAATGAACCAAATTTTCCACATTTTAATCTGATAAATAAATTGACTTTGAAAGATGCAATATCCGATTTGCCTATCGATTATGATTTAAAAGTATCCAATCATACAGGAACAAGTCATAAAGTTAAAATTAACGGATATGTAGGAAATAGACAATTGAATTGGGATAAACCCTCTCCTACTATTACAGGCAGAGGAAGCAGAAGCGGTGGAGCAGTTATACATCCCCATCCAAATGGACATAGAAGATTGTCAGTAAGAGAGTGTGCTAGGATACAATCATTTCCCGATGATTTTATTTTTCATGGTAGTAACGGAGCTTGTTTTGCTCAAATTGGCAATGCTGTTCCGCCTATTATGGCATTTTTTATAGCCAATGAATTTAGGATTTTATTTGACAATCAACCTGTTCATTTCAAAGCACAAAATTGGTTATTGCCTTATTCAAAAAAAATTGAAAAGCAGGGATTGCAAATGTTGCAGACTCATAATCTTTCATCTGCGAACAAGGGTGAAAAATCATCGCCAAATCTTGTGCCATCAACGCCTCATTGCTCATTGCATTCCTTTTTTTAATGCTATTGTAGCATCTTAATGGTTCAAATGTACAATACCGCTTGAGTATATTGTTTGGCTACTTTTTTGCGGTGTATGGGAGATTAGCTTCCTGCTACCAATTGCACCAAAAGCAGTCGTGTGGAGTTGTTGTATTTAACAACGAGTTGCAATCCGTCCACTAGGGCAACCGCTTTGCCTTTTGCTATCTGTTTTGTGTTGTTAGCGTCGCTGTAGTCATAAAGCTCCTCTATCTTCTCATTGACAAGCAACCATTCGTTGTTGTGATAGATGCAATACCCCACTCGGCTACTTTGAGAGACCTCCAAACGCTCATTGGGGATAACATCACGACTGATATGCCACGCAAAGAGCGATTGATCTTTGTAAATCATAATACGGTGATTATCGGGCATAAATTTGCCATTGCCCCCTCGGTCAGAGTAGAGGTTAATCACAGGGAGTTTCCCACGGTAAGGGGTATCGCAAAAGGGGCATTTGGGCTTTTGTTTGTTGTCAAAAACATACCATTTGGCGATGCATTGGGGGTTTTCGCACGGCACAACAAGATCTACGGTTTTGATAAGCGCTCTCTCCCAATCATCGGCAGTAGGGCGTTTGTGAGGATCATGCAATCCCTCCATAAAGGCTTGTTCAATGAGTTTGGAGAGATAGGGGCCTGTGATGGTGTAGGGAAGTTTGCGTGTATCGTGCCAAAACTGCTCCTCTTTTTTGGCGTATTGTGCATCAATGCGGTTGGAGTCATCAAAGGGGTGTTCAACAAAGAGAGCCTCTTTGCCCATTGCCAACGTCTCATCGACGCTAGGGTCCTCTTCGTCGTGGATTTTTCGACCTCGCAAAGGGTGACGAAGCAAGAGGTATTGATAGATAAGCACCGCTAAGGCGTGGCGATCGGTGTGGCGACTGGGCAAGACTCTTTGGGGGTGTTCTTTGGGCAAATGCGTCGTAGCCACCACTTCGGGAGCGATAAAATCGGGTGTACCCACAACATCGGGTGGGAATTTACCAGGCACGACCAATCCATCGACATCGATAATACAAGCATGACCCGACGAGGGGGAGATTAGGACATTTTTGTAGGAGAGATCGGAGTGAGCCAATCCCGCTGAGTGCATACGCCGAACACTACGGGCAATCATCAAACAAAGCCTCAAATAGATACGCCAATCGCCCCGTTCACGCTCATCAAGCCGTCCAAAGCGGTTGGTGGGGGTTGAGAACCATTTCCCCTCTTTTTCGCCCCCTTTGATACCCAAAAAATCTCCATTAATCGAACCATGCTCAAAAAAGTAGTGCCTATCGTATTTGGGCAAAAGTACCCCGTATCGATTGCCCTCTCTTACAATAGCACTGGGCCAACAAAAGAGCTGCTCCCAATACTCCCCGTGTCCGCTTTGGAATATCCCCTCATGATAAGAGCCTACAATCATCTCAAGGCGTTCAAGCGAATGGCTATCGAGAGGCTCACGAAAAAACGCCACAGCGTGTTTGCCATCGGTCGTAAAGTAAACATCTTTCATCGTTCCCGAACCAATGATTTCATCGATATACTCAATGTTCTTGCCATCAAGAGTTTGGACTTGTTTGGTTGTTGGCATCGCTTTAATCTCCTTTTTTTGATTATCATGCGATTGAGTATATTTTATAAAAACAGCGAACACCGTGTTGTGATTTGTTTGTTTTATTCTCACTGCATTCAAACTTCATGCAAAAATATGCCATCATTATATGAAAACAATTATACCTAAATCCACTTACGGTTCAAAATGCAAATTGTGATTTACACAATCTTTCTCCTTCCCATCAAGACGATAGGAGGGAGCAAAAGCTCTTTTTGTTATTAGGATTTAACTTATCAAAAGTTACTAATAGCTAGAATATAAACCAAAAAGCATAAAAAGTAAGATAGGAAAAAGATGGATTATTTTGCAAAGAGGATTATTCCTTGTCTGGATGTCGATAACGGTCGAGTGGTCAAGGGAGTCAATTTCGTAGGGCTTAGAGATGCAGGAGACCCCGTAGAGGTAGCCAAACGCTACAACGAGGAGGGGGCGGATGAGCTTACTTTCCTTGATATTGGTGCTTCGCATGAGGGACGTGATACGATTGTGGATGTGGTTCGTCAAGTGGCTCGTGAAGTCTTTATACCGCTAACAGTGGGAGGGGGTATTCGTAAGCTAGAAGATATTTATGCACTGCTTAACGTGGGATGCGACAAAGTAAGTATCAACTCCGCTGCCATTAAACGCCCTGAGTTTATCGACGAGAGTGCCAAACGCTTTGGTTCACAGTGTATCGTCGTTGCTATTGATGCCAAAAGAGTAGGTGAAAATGAATGGCATATCTTCACTCACGGCGGACGAAACGATACAGGTATTGATGCCATTGCGTGGGCAAGAGAAGCCTATAACCGTGGAGCAGGAGAGCTACTCATTACCTCTATGGATGCCGATGGTACAAAAGCAGGGTTTGATAATAAGCTTAATCGTCGCATCGGCGAAGTGACCAACATTCCCATTATTGCCAGTGGCGGAGCGGGAACGATGGAGCATATACGAGATGCCTTTACACTAGGAAATGCCGACGCTGCACTAGCGGCTAGTATCTTTCACTTTCGAGAGATAGATATTATGGATTTGAAACGGTATCTAAAAGAGCAAACTATTCCTGTAAGGCTTTAAATATCTGTAGGTGGTTGTGTCCATCTACACTATTGCATCAAACTTTTTACTCCTCTAGTTCCTCTTGAATAATCTCTATCAATCTCTCTATAGAAATATTTTCAATTTCACTTTTATCATACATACTAACTGCATAGACAATATTATCATGGCTTTTAAAATAGTGAATAGTTCTAAATCCTGCTCTTTTACCCTTGTTTTTACTACTGTTTGTCAATCTTAATTTATATAATCCATATCCCAAATCTATCCCTGCTGTTGGGTTGCTTGAGACTATTTTTTGAAACTCTATCAAATCAAGTTCAATTTTTTTATACTTTTTCTTTAGGTGTTTAACATCAGACAAAAACGATTTGAATTTTTTGATTTTTATCATAATATTACATTATATTTGAGTAAAAATATTTTCAAAATCATCAGCCTCCTCAAAGGCTTTTTTGCTTTTTATCCCTTTGAGAGAGTCTCTTAGCTCTTGCTCAATCTGCTCTTGTGTTTTGGCAATAAATATATCCTCTTCTATTTTAAAAGATGCAACACCTTTGAGTTTGGATATTAAATCTTTGAGGGCATTAAGGGTGTCACTGTATCCCTCTTCCATCTCCAATGTCATATTAACTGTGGTCATTATATTTACCTCTCGCAATATACTTTACGCTAAGTATAGCAAAAATTTTTGATAATAAAAAGTCTTTTTCCGCTACTCAATCTGCGTCCACATACCATTCTAAAGATTCTATCAATTCTCAGTAAATCAATAAACAAACTATAACCACTCTTAAGATACAATTTTCTATGAAACTAGCCCAAAAATACAGACCTCAAACATTAGCCGATATGGTATCCCAAGAGCATTTGGTGGGTCAAAATGGTATTATTAGTAAAATGGTAGAAGCCAATGCCCTAACCCATTCGTTTTTTTATGGACCTGCGGGAGTAGGCAAAACTACCCTTGCCCGTGCGATTGCCAAAGAACTTGATAGCCCCTTTTATGAAAAAAATGCTACCACGCTCAAAGTAAGCGAAATTCGCCAAATCGTTGCTCAGTATAAAAATACGCTCTTTACTCCCATTCTCTTTATCGATGAAGTACACCGCATGAGCAAAACCCAACAAGAGGTACTGTTGCCTTTTATGGAGGATTTAAACTGCATTGTATTGGGCGCTTCGACGCAAAATCCCTACTACTCCCTCACCTCAGCTATCCGTTCAAGGTCGCATAGTTATCAACTCAATGCCATCTCCACCCAAGCGATGCAGAGCTTTTTGGAAAAAGTGTTGGAAAATGAAAAGATAGCTATAGATGATGAAGCCAAAGAGTATCTCATCCATTCAAGCAGCGGTGATATTCGTGCCATGTTGCATCTACTAGAGAGTGCCAATACCATTGAAAATCCTATCACTCTCGATACGCTCAAATCGATTCGGCAAGAGCCTCTACGGGCAGGAACAAACGAAGAGGATTCGCACTACGATGTGATTTCGGCTATGATTAAAAGCATAAGAGGAAGCGATATTGATGCGGGGCTTTACTATTTGGCTTTGGCGATTAATGCGGGTGAGAGCAGTGATTTTATCGCACGGCGTTTGGCGATACTTGCTAGTGAAGATATTGGCAATGCCAACCCCAATGCTCTTAATTTGGCTGCTTCAACACTGAGTATTGTATCTCAAATTGGTTTTCCCGAAGCACGGATTCCTTTGGCTCAACTGGTTATCTATTTGGCATCAAGTCCAAAATCCAACGCTGCTTATCTAGCTATTAACGAAGCTTTAAAAGTAGCTATCGATGATAAAGGTGTGCCAGAGCATATCAAAACCCACTCCAAAGCCTATAAATATCCCCATGACTTTGGTGGCTGGGTAGAACAAAAATATGTTAGTGATGAAGTAAAATTTTATGAGAGTAGAAATATAGGGTTTGAAAAAACCCTGCAGGAGTGGCTAGAGAAGATTAAAGTTAAATCTACTCTATAAGTCCCAATTGATACCTAGCCTCATTGGCATCAATGGTCCCGGATAAAAATTTCGTCTCAACGCCCTTAACTACTTTATCGACCGCTCTTCGCAAATCGCTATCTTCAATACGGTTACGTGTAAACATACGCATTAAATCAAATTTTGGAAATTTTGATATCATCTCATCTTTGAGCGGACTTCGAGACCAAATATCTTTTTTCTCTTGCAAGCTCAATCCTGTACCCACAAAAACATCTTGCCCTATTGAGTCCACTTTGTGGTACTTTTTGTCTCTATCTTCTACTTTTTTCTTAATGTAGTTGGTGTGCATATCGTTGTTATCTTCGAGTTCTTTTGTGCCATCGACTACTTTGGTTATAAGAAAGTAGGCACCTACTAACAACACAATAACAATAATGATATTTTTCATATCTTAACTCCCTTAAACATTGATTTGCACAAGACTATCATAACTTCTATAACAAAAAGACTATTTTGAATTTTTCTTGTCTCTTTGGATACGTTTTCGCATATTGGGATCAAGGTAGCGTTTTCGGATACGAATATTGAGCGGCGTAATCTCTACAAGCTCATCATCTTCAATCCACTCCATGGCTGATTCAAGCGTAATAGGTCGTGGCGGTATCAATTTAATGGCTTCATCGGCTCCAGAGGTTCGCATATTGGTCAATTGTTTTCCTTTGAGCGGATTGACTTCCAAATCCCCTGGTCGCGCACTCTCGCCAATTACCATCCCATCATAGACCTTATCTTGTGGCTTAATAAAGAGCGTTCCTCGTGCTTGAAGGTTAAAAATTGAAAAAGCAATCGCCTCTCCATTATCCATAGAGATAAGCGCACCTGGCGTTCGACTCTCAACCGTTCCGCTGTAGGGTCGATACTCAAGGTAGGAGTGGTTCATAATCCCTTCCCCTTTGGTGTCGGTCAAAAACTCACTTCGGTAGCCAATCAATCCTCTTGCGGGAATTTCAAACTCAATTCTTACTGTACCATCAGGCATTGGAGTCATTGAAGTCATTTCAGCTTTTCGTTTGCCCAGCTTCTCAATAGCCGCCCCTTGAAACTCGGTAGGTACATCGACAACCAAATGCTCAAAAGGTTCCATTTTGACACCGTTTTCGACTTTGACGACAACTTCGGGTCTTGCAATCAAAAACTCAAATCCCTCACGTCGCATATTCTCTGCCAAAATTCCAATTTGAAGCTCTCCACGACCTGAAACTTTGAACGAAGCATCTCCCATAGGTTCCATACGCATAGCAATATTGGTCTCTACCTCTTTTGCAAGTCTTTCACGAATTTTGTTGCTTGTGACGTGTTTGCCCTCTGTTCCTGCCAAAGGTCCATCGTTTACTGAAAAGACGACCGAAAGCGTAGGCTCTTCGATGTGCATAGGGTCAAGCGGTACGGGGTTGTTAATATCGCAAAGGCTATCACCCACATCAATATCTCCAAATCCAGCAATGGCTACAATATCACCCGCTTCGGCTTCTTCGATATCGATACGCTCCAATCCTTTGAAACCAATAAGCTTGGATATTCTTCCTCTTACCTTCTCACCTGAAGCTTTGACAAGCAACAACTCTTGGTTTTTGGCAACTCGTCCGTTAAAGACACGGGTAATTCCAATACGTCCTACAAAGTTATCGTACGCCAAAGTAAAGACTTGCGCTTGGGTGTCGTTGTCGGGTGAACCCGTTGGGTAGGGGACTTTTTCTAAAATCGCTTCAAACAACGGTGTGAGGTCTTTGTTTTCATCTTCCATATTCCACTTGGCGTATCCGTCTCGTGCGGCTGCATAAAGCACAGGAAACTCCAACTGCTCTTCATTGGCTTCAAGAGCGACAAGCAAATCAAACACTTCATCCATTACTCTATCGGGTTCAGCACCGTCTTTGTCGATTTTATTGATAACCACTACGGGGATTAGGTCAAGCTCAATCGCTTTTTTAAGTACAAATTTGGTTTGGGGCATAACACCCTCTTGCGCATCTACAAGTAGCAATACTCCATCAACCATCTTCAATACACGCTCAACCTCACCACCAAAATCGGCGTGTCCTGGAGTGTCGATAATATTGATTTTGTGATCACCGTATCGAATGGCTGTATTTTTGGAGAGGATTGTAATACCTCGCTCTTTTTCAATGTCGTTGCTATCCATTGCTCGTTCTGTAAGTTCTTGGTGGGCTTCAAAAGTACCACTTTGTCTAAGCAGACCATCGACCAATGTCGTTTTACCGTGATCGACGTGGGCAATTACGGCAATATTTTTTATTTTTTGCATAAGGGTTTCCTAGTGAGTTTCTCTATCATTGCTATGATTTTTTTGCAATTATATCCAAATTATTTAGATTTAGACTTTTTTATGGAGCAAAGTCATGAAGCCATAGCAACTGTAGGCTATTTGTATTCATTTTGTGACCATTCTGGACTAAATGTCGCAAAAATATTACCTTTTTTAACTATACTTCTCCAAATACACCCTATTAAAGAGACTTGAATGTTAGAATTAAGCTATATGGGACCCAAACCCATTATCAACCAACACGGCGTTTTTTTTCAAAAATCAAAAATGGATAAATATATCTATCTCTCTCATGCTATTGGTATCCTAAAGTCTATCAATGAGTACGATAAGTGCCATGTCGATATTCAAACCGATTGGCTTTTAAACGATTTGGAGATTGCAGAGTCCATACATCAACACCTGCCCAATTTGCACGACAAAATGACCAAAAAGAAGAGAAGGGTTGAGAGAGATTTGATAATCTCCATAGAGCAAATTCAAAACAAAAACTATCTAAGCAAAGAAGAGAAACGTATTTGGACAAAAAATATTGAGATAATGACACCCTATATTGTACAAAGAAAAATCAATAAGCTTTACTATATTTATCTCCTTAAACTTATCACACAAGCAATCCATGAGCGTCAAATATCCTCAATTTCTCTTGATTTTGATTTGCTTAAGTGGCATGTTTTGCGTTCCATATCGGGAAACCTAACCTATGGAGTTGGATCGCTTCGCCCCTCTATTGTGTTGGAAGCCAACCATGCCCAAAAACTGCTCATCAAACTGCACATTAGAGCCTAAAAACGTAATACAATTTTGATTGAAAAGATGGAAGCATCACTTCCAAATAGAAGGATAAGCTGATGCTTATTTGTATCTAAAGGTAATTCTACCCTTATCTAAACTATAGGGTGTGAGTTCTACTTTGACTTTATCTCCAGGGAGAATTTTGATATAGTGCATACGCATCTTACCAGCTATGTGACATAAAATAATATGTCCATTGTCCAACTCTACTCTAAAAGTTGCATTAGGAAGTGCTTCTACCACTTTACCATCGATCTCAATTACATCATTTTTTGCCATTGGCTTTCTCCTTTACAGTTGTGTTAATATAACGGGCTTATTGTCTATTATTGCTATTTGATGCTCATAATGGCTTGTTCTAAGACCATCTTGGCTCACTATTGACCACTTATCCTCTAATACGACGGGTGTTGAACTTTTTTGGCATACCATTGGTTCAAGACAAAAAACCATGCCGTTTTTAATCTTGGGACCTTGTTTGGGTTTACCATCAAGATAATTGGGAATACTGGGTTCTTCGTGAGGTTTCGTTCCAATCCCATGACCGCAAAAATCTCTTAGCGGGACATATCCCCGCTCTTGAATAAAATCTTCCAAAATCTTTGAAAGTTCTTTGAAACGCATACCTACATGAATCGAATCAATCGCATAATAGAGTGCATCTTTTGAGCAATCAATAAGTTGTTGGTCGGCTTGTGTTATCTCGCCAATAGGTATCGTAATAGCCGCATCACCGTAATAGCCATCCAAATGAGAACCAATATCAAGTCCCAAAATATCACCCTGCGAAACTTTTTTTTCGGAAGGGAGTCCATGAATGACCACTTCATTGAGCGAGGTACAAACCGAACCACCAAATCCATAAAGTCCCTTAAAGGAGGGTTTAGCCCCCAAAGAACAGAGATAGGCTTCACCCATTTTGTCAATTTCGCTTAGCGTCATACCTGCACAAATATTTTTTTGGAGATAGTCAAGTGTTTGTGCCACAAGAGCAGCCGCTTTGTGCAGCTTGGCAATCTCTTGCGGTTTACGTAAGGGTATCGCCATTAGAGACCTACGTTACCCAAAGTATTGTATTGATTCATGGTTCGTTGAGCTTCGACTTTACGCATCGTATCCAAAGCAACTTGAACGATAATAAGTACCGCCGTCCCACCAAAATAGAAACTCGCCCCCATACCGTTGATAAAGACAAAGGGTACGGTTGAGATGATAGCCAAATAGGTAGCACCCGTTGTTGTTAATCTCGAAGCGACCTCATTGAGGAAATCTTTGGTATGTTCGCCTGGTCTTACACCTGGGATAAATCCACCTTGACGTTTGAGATTATCGGATATATCTTTGGCATTAAACGCAATGGATGCGTAGAAAAATGCAAAAAAGACCACCAATCCAAAGGTGACAACGTTAAAGACTACGCCACCCGGTGCCAAAATATCGGCAATAGCCAAAAGCGTCTCATTTTTGCTCGATTGCAACATTGTAAGCGGGAACATCAAAATCGCTGAAGCAAAAATAGGCGGAATAACACCTGAGAGGTTTACTTTAACGGGAATATAGTTCATAACACGCTTATTTTGGTTTTGCATAATCGTTTTTCGTGAGTAGCTAATAGGCACTCTTCGTTCGCCCAACTCTACATAAATAATAGAGAGAATTGTAATAATCATAATCGCCAAAATCGCCAAAATGACCAAGAAGCTCATCTCACCTGCATTGACGGCTTTAACCGTATTGGAGATTGCCGAAGGAATACCCGAAACAATACCCGCAAAGATAATCAATGAAATACCGTTACCAATTCCTCTTTGGGTGATTTGCTCACCAATCCACATCAATAACATCGTACCTGTAAGCATCGAGAAAGTAGAGATAACCACAAACGTCGTAGGATCAATCATAACTGCACTAGCACCACCTTGACCGCTTAGCGATTGAAGTCCCATTGATACACCAATAGCTTGAACAACGGTAATGAAAATAGTGAAATATCGAATGATTTGCATGTATTTTTGCATTCCATCACGCTCTTTTTTCATCTGACCCAAAGCGGGGAAAGTAGCAGCAAGAAGTTCCATAACGATGGAGGCGGTAATATAGGGCATAATACCTAGAGAGATAATACTAAATCGCTCAATAGCATTACCTGAAAACATATTGGCCAATCCCAACGCATTGTTGGCGTTGGTGTTGAAAAAATCGGCAATTACGCCTGTATCAACACCTGGGACTGGGATGTAGGCTAAAACTCTGTAGGCGAAGATAAATCCTAGGGTTATTAGGATTTTGTGAGTTAAAGCATTACTCATTTTATTTTCCGCTTGTTGTGATAGCTTCGTCTTTGATTTTAACAGCTAACTCACTAGCACTGCTTCCAATCAATTTGACTTTTTTAACCGATGAGCCAACCTTGTGAACGCTTCTAATTGTCTCAAGTGTAATCTCTTCAAGTTCTTTAATAGCAGTGACTCGCTCAACATTGATGACATAAGGCTTAATGACTCTCGAAGTAAATCCAACCTTTGGAAGTCTTTTGATAAGAGGTTGTTGTCCGCCTTCAAAACCTCTCTTGTGATTGTAACCGCTACGAGCTTTTTGCCCTTTGTTACCTTTTCCAGCCGTTTTACCTGTACCTGAACCTTGTCCTCGACCCAATCGCTTTTTGGCGTGTGTTGATCCAGGAGTGGGTTGTAAATTGTGTAGTGACATATCTCTACCCCTTATGCTTTGATTCGTGTAAGTGCTTGAACTGTTGCTCTTACCAAGTTATTTGGGTTGTTTGAACCAATAGATTTAGTCAAAATATCTTTAATACCTGCAAGTTCCAATACGGGTCTTGCAGCACCCCCAGCAATCACACCCGTACCTTCACTAGCAGGTCGCAAAATAATCTTACTGGCATTGAACTTATGCTCAATATCATGGGCGATGGTAGAGCCTTTGATGTTTACCTTCACAAGACTCTTAAAGGCATCATCGACTGCTTTTTTAATCGCATCGGGTACCTCTTTGGCTTTTCCAAATCCGTATCCAATGGTTCCATTTTTATCACCGATTACAACAAGAGCTGTAAATCTAAAGCGTCGTCCACCTTTAACAACTTTGGTAACACGACCAATATTTACGATGACCTCTTCAAAATCTTCTCTGTTAATATTTTCCATAATTATCCTTATAACTTAATGCCAGCTTCTCTTAAAGCATCTGCAAATGATGCTACCACGCCGTGATAGAGATAACCGTTTCGATCAAATACAACAGCGTCAATGTTTTGAGCACTTAGAGATTGGGCTAGATTTTTTGCCAAAACCTGCACATCCTCTTTGTTGGCTTTCAAACCTGCTTTTTTGCCATCCACACTTGCCAATGTTACTTGTGCATTATCATCAATAGCTTGAGCGTAGAAGTATTTGTTGGATTTAAAAACCGATACTCTAGGTTTCGTAGCCGTGCCAAAGATATTTTTTCTTACTCGTGCTTTTCTTTTTACTCGTAGTCTATTTTTTCTTGTTTGAATACTTTTTAACATTTACGACTCCCTACTTCTTCTTACCAGATGACTTACCGGCTTTTCTAATGATTTTTTCATCACTGTACTTCACGCCCTTGCCTTTGTATGGCTCTGGTGGTCTAAAGTCTCTAATCTCAGCAGCCACTTGTCCTACAACTTGCTTATCACTGCCTTTAATGGTCACAACGTTTTTATCCACAGCAATCTCTAGTCCTTGAGGAATCTCATAGTTAATATCGTGCGAGTAACCCAATTGCATGACAAGCTTATTGCCTTGAACCGATGCTCTGTAACCTACCCCGTTAATCTCTAGCGACTTTTGAAAACCTTGCTCAAGTCCAATAATAATATTGTTAAACAACGCTCTGTAAGTACCCCAGTAAGCTGCACTCTCTTTGGTATCACCCATACGAGAAAATACTACTTCTGTATCGTTTACTTCAATTCCTACTCGTCCGTGTGTCTCAAGGTTCTTTTCAAGATTACCTTTTTTAGCACGAATCACACTACCATCGACGCTTACTTCAATCCCTTTAGCGATAACTACGGGTTTTTTACCAATTCTTGACATTCAACCCTCCTTACCATATACTACAGATGACTTCGCCGCCAATGCCGCGTTTAAATGCCTCATCGTTTGGAAGCACACCGTGAGAAGTTGATACCACCAACGTACCGTAACCGTTTTTAAACGATCGAATATCCTCTTTGCCTTTGTAGATTCTTCGTCCAGGCTTAGAGATTTTTTTGACCTCATTGATAACACTGTAGCCTTTTTTATTGTACTTTAGCGTTACATCGATTGTCTTTTTGTTACCGTCTTCATTGACGTTGAAGCTCTCCAAATAACTCTTTTCTACAAGAATAGAAACGATTGCCTCAACGGTTTTTGAGTGAAGAAGCGTGGTTGTATCCAATCTTCTTTGCGCAGCATTTCTTATTCGGGTAAGAGAGTCTGCAATTATATCTGTCATCATCTGTTACTCCTTAAATTACCAGCTTGATTTACGCATACCAGGGATTAATCCCTCGTTTGCCATTTTTCTTAAACATACACGACAAATTCCAAAGTCTTGATAGACGGAATGGGGTCTGCCACAAATCGTACATCGTGTATAACCTCTTACAGCAAACTTAGGTGTTCGCTTTTGTTTGTTGATCATCGATTTTTTTGCCATTACTTTTTCCCTTTAGCAAAAGGCATACCCAATTTTTCGAGTAGTACAAATGCCTCTTTGTCATTTTCTGTGGTTGTGACGATGTTAATGTTCATACCGTGAGTTTTGAGGATATTATCATAGACTACTTCGGGAAACATGAGTTGTTCATCAAGCCCAAAGCTGTAATTTCCTCGTCCATCAAAACCTTTGCGTGGTGTACCTCTAAAGTCTTTTACTCTAGGAAGTGCGATAGAGACCAACTTATCAAAGAAGTTGTACATTTGCTTTCCACGAAGCGTTACTTTGATACCGCTAGGCGAACCCTCTCTAGCCTTAAATCCCGCAACCGATTTTTTAGCATTTACAATAATCGCTTTTTGTCCAGCAATCAAAGAGATAGTTTCAGCCATATTGGCGATGAGTTTGTTGTCTTTTCCCTCTTCACCTGCTCCAACTGAAATGACTATCTTCTCTAGCTTGGGTGTTTGCATAACATTTTTGATGCCGCACTCTTCTTGTAGGGCAGGAATAATCTCTTTGTACTTTTGTTGCATTCTAATCATAGATTACCCCTCGACTTTTTTAACATTAGAGATATGGATAGGCATCTCAATTTGTGCAAACCCGCCCTCTTTGTTCTCTTCGGTTGGCTTGATTGCTTTTTTAACCATTTTGCAACCCGCTACTACTACCGCATCTTTTTTTGGAAGCACTTTAAGCACTTCACCTTTTTTGCCTCTATCATCACCAGCGATAACGAGAACCTCGTCGCCCTTTTTGATTTTAAATTTTTTTGCCATTACCACACCTCTGGAGCCAATGATACAATCTTCATAAATCCTGCGTATCGTGTCTCTCTCGAAACAGGACCGAAAATACGTGTACCAATTGGGTTTTTCTTATCATCAATAATTACAGCTGCGTTATCGTCAAATCGAATGAGTGATCCATTTTCTCGTTGAATCTCTTTTTTGGTTCGTACAATAACGGCTTTGACTACTTTACCTTTTTTAACTTTTCCTGTTGGAAGTGCTTTTTTCACCGATGCTACAATCACATCACCAACGCTGGCGTATCGTCTTTTGGATCCGCCTAGCACTTTGATACACATAATCTCTTTAGCACCTGAGTTATCCGCTACGTTTAATCTTGTAAAAGCCTGAATCATTACTCTTCACCTCTTTTGACAATATTAAGAAGCGTAAAAGCCTTTCGCTTTGATAGCGGACGACACTCAATTGCACTAATCTCATCGCCCACATTGGTATTGTTCTCTTCATCGTGTACCAAATATTTTTTAAATCTTTTTACAGTTTTGTGGTACCGTGGGTGGAGAACTTTACGCTCTACTAAAACCGTAGCGGTTTTGTCTCCAGCTTTTTTAATGACGGTACCTTGTATCTCTCGTTTTGGCATCTTGCTACCCTTATTTTCTTAAAGCACTAAGTGCTGTATTGATTTTTGCTATATCTTTTTTAGCAACTCTCAGTTCACTTGTATTGGTAAGTTGCATGGTTCTTTGTTTTGCTTTAAGTGTAAAAACTTCAATTTTTTTACTTTTAAGCATCTCAAGCAACTCTTTTTCATTTTTAGATTGAATATCAGTATAGTTCATTGCTATCCTTTGCTGTGATAATCTTTGTCTTAAAAGGCAACTTATGACAAGCCAGAGTGAGAGCCTCACGTGCTAATGACTCTTCGACACCCGCCATTTCAAAAATGATACGACCTGGCTTAATATTCATAACCCACTTCTCAACAGGACCCTTACCTTTACCCATCCGTACCTCAAGAGGTCTTTGTGTAATTGGTTTATCGGGGAATACTCGAATCCAGCTCTTCCCTTGACGGTTGATTTTACGTGTCATAGTAATCCGCGCTGCTTCAATTTGACGTGAGTCAATTCTTCCCGCTGTGGTTGCTTTGATCGCAATGTCACCAAATTCAATCTTATTACCTGTAAAAGATTTACCTCGGTTACGACCCTTTTGTTGCTTTCTCCATTTGGTTCGTTTAGGCATTAACATAACTATTCACCTCTTCTTCGTGTTCTTTTGGGAGCTTTTTCCTCTTTGGGTTCTGCTTGAATACCCTTTTGAAGCACCTCACCTTTAAAAATCCATACTTTAATACCGATAATTCCGTAGGTTGTATGGGCTTCTGCAAAACCGTAATCAATTTTGGCTCTAAGCGTATGAAGCGGTACACGACCTTCCAAATACCACTCGGTTCGTGCCATTTCTGCACCACCCAATCGCCCAGCTACTGATATTTTGATACCTTTTGCTCCACCTTTGAGTGCGCCTTGAATGACTTTTTTCATCGCACGTCTAAAGGCAATTCTTCGCTCCAATTGCGTTGCAACGTTTTCTGCTGCCAATTGGGCTGAAATTTGAGGTTTTTTCTCCTCTTTGATATTGAGCGATACATCTTTTTGCAACATATTGGTCAAAGTAGTTTTGAGCTTCTCAATATCTGTACCTTTTTTACCAATAATAATACCTGGACGTGCAGTTATAATATTGACTCTCAATTTTTTGGCTGTTCGCTCAATGATGATATTGCTAACACCCGCATAAAAAAGCTCTTTTTTCAAAAACTTTCTGATTTTGTAATCTTCAGCGATAAAATCAACCGCTCTGCTTTTGGCTGGAAACCATCGTGACTCCCAGTTTCTGTTAATCCCCAATCTAAGACCTATTGGATTTACTTTTTGACCCATGGTTACGCTTCCTTCCCACTGTTTACTTCATTTACTTCGACCAAAATGTGAGATGTTGGCTTAATCACTCTCGTGGCTGTACCTCTTGCTCTAGGTCTCCATCTCTTCATTACCGCTGCTTTATCAACTCTGCATGATGTAATTGTTACCTCTTGAGGTTCATAATCACCATTAGCTACTGCCGAAGCAATCACTTTTGAGATAATTTTAGCTGCTTTGTTTGGCGTAAATTCCAATGAAGCCATTGCAAGTTCGGCATTCATTCCCTGAACTTGTTTTGCAATGAGTCTTGCTTTAGTGGGAGATACTCGTGAAAATTTTAATAATGCTCTACTCATGGATTATCCTACTTTCTTCTGTACAGAGCCTTTGTGACCCTTAAATGTTCGTGTAGGTGCAAATTCGCCCAATTTGTATCCCACATGGTTTTCAGTTACAAAGACAGGCACAAAGCTTCTACCGTTGTGTACATTGATGGTCAAACCAATAAATTCAGGGAAAATAACTGAGCGTCTTGACCATGTTTTGATGGGTTTTTTATCACCACTCTCTTTTGCTGCTAATACTTTTTTCTTTAGGTGGTCATCTATAAATGGACCTTTTTTTGTTGATCTTGCCATCTTATTCCCTTACCTTATTTCTTTCTCTTAGAGATAATGAGTTTATCACTAGCTTTTTTCTTTCTAGTCTTGTAACCCTTCGTTGGCATACCCCATGGGCTTACAGGATGTCGTCCAGAGTTTGTCTTACCTTCACCACCACCGTGCGGGTGATCGATTGGGTTCATCGCCGAACCTCGTGTTTGAGGTCTAATTCCCAAGTGTCGTGTACGCCCTGCTTTACCTATTACCATGTTGGCAAAATCTTCATTACCAACCGTTCCAATAGTAGCCATACACTCACCCAAAATGTAACGCATCTCACCAGAAGGAAGTCTAAGAGAGACATATTTGCCATCTCTACCCATGATTTGAGCGTAGCCACCAGCTGATCGTGCCATTTGTCCGCCGTGTCCTGGAGACATTTCGATGTTGTGTACCAATGTACCCACAGGAATAGCTTTGAGCTTCATAGCATTACCTGTTTTAATATCAAGACCCTCATGAGCTGAGCTAATCATGTCACCTACTGCCAATCCTTTGGGTTGAAGAATGTATCTTTTTTCACCATCGGTATAGTTAATCAAACAGATACGGCAGTTTCTGTAGGGGTCATACTCAACCGTTGCTACTCTTCCCTCTACGCCAAATTTGTTGCGTTTAAAATCAATGATTCGGTAGAGTTTTTTAGCTCCCGCCTCTTTGTGACGGCTTGTAATTCTACCGTTGTTGTTTCGTCCTGCTTTTCTAGGAATATTTACCAAAAGTGAGCGAACACTTGCTTTAGCCGTAATATCGCTCGTATCCATTGTAGTCATAAAACGACGAGCAGGAGTAATTGGTTTAAATGTTTTAATTGCCATTGTCTTCTCCTTATACCGCTAAGCTTTCAATTTTAGCATCTTCAGGAAGTTTTACATAGAACTTCTTGCTATCGGGTCGCTTACCCGCTCTTCCTCTAAACATCTTTTTTTTGCCACTCACGTTGAGTGAGTTAATGCGAAGAGGATTGATTCCAAAGAACTCTTTAAATACCTCTTTGAGACCGTTTTTAGTCATTCTTGGAGTTGTTTGAACGACGATAATACCCTCTTCTTGGAGTTCAATACTCTTTTCTGTGTACATAATTGCTTTAATATCTGTAATATCTGCCATCTCTTAACTCTCTTTTGTTATTTTTTCCAATACTGCTTTTTCAATCACGATAGAGTGATAAGCAGCAGCCAAATAAGCGTTTAACTCGTTTGATTCAATGAGATAACTATTTTGTAAATTTCTAAATGCCAAATAGGTTTTATCATCAATCATCTCTTTTACAATCAATACATCTCTTTGTCCAAGCCCATTGACAAACGCCAAAGCGTCTTTGGTCTTGCCCGATTCAATGCTTAGAGTATCAACAACAAAGAGTGCCTCATTTTGTGCTTTTTGAGCAAGAGCAAGTTGCAAAGCCAATCTCTTTTGCTTTTTATTGACTTTGAGATTGTAATTTCTATTGTTTTGCGGACCAAAAGCAACACCCCCACCTACAAACACAGGAGAGGTAATTGAACCTGCTCTTGCTCGACCGCCACCTTTTTGCGCCCATGGTTTTTTACCACCACCGCTTACCATTGATCGGTTTTTGGCTTGAGCTGAGTTGGCTCTAATTGATGCTGTGTACGACTTACAATAGAGATAGAGGTTGTGTGGATTAATTTCCAAAAAACTTGAAGGAAGCTCATCTACTTTTACTAATACTGTATTACTCATTTAACAATCCTTACAATTCCCATAGCACCGTTTGGACCAGAAACCGATCCTTTGAGTACCAAAATTCCATTTTCGCTATCAAACGATACCACATCGTTTTTAACTGTATTTTTTACATTACCGTATTGTCCTGGCATTTTTCTACCTTTTTGGACACGTCCTGGCCATTCGCAGTTACCAATTGAACCAACTCTTCGTCCAAATCGGTGTCCGTGTGATTCAGGACCACCGCTGAAGTTGTGTCGCTTCATAGCACCTGTAAAACCTCGACCTTTTGAATCAAAGGATGATTTCACCAATGTTGCTTCGCTCAAAGCGGCTGTATTTAAATCACCCGCTTCTGTGCCGTTGGCAACTTCTATGGTCATAAATTTATTAAACTCTTTGGCCACACCATACTTTGATTGCTGACCTTCGATTGCTTTATTGAGCTTTTTGCTGCCGTTATAAGCCACCAATGCCTTGCCATCTTCTCTTACTTCACAGACCTTAACATCATGAACTTTAAGAAGCGTAACAGGAACACTTGGTACTTGAACCGTTCTACTCATACCAATTTTTTCTACTAAAAATTCCATCATTTACTCCTTACTTATCCATTGATCTGATTTCTACTTCGATCTCTGGAGCCAAATCTAGCTTCATTAGAGAATCGATTGTATCTGAAGTAGCCGATACAATATCAATCATTCTTCCATGAATACGAATTTCAAACTGCTCACGTGAATCTTTGTTTACGTGAGGCGATTTAAGTACTGTATATTTTTTTATCTTAGTTGGCATTGGGATTGGCCCTCTAATTTCAGCACCTGTACGCTTAACAGCATCAACAATTGATGCAACCGATCTATCTAGCACACGATGATCATAAGCTTTAAGCTTCAATCTAATCTTTTCCATTTTTTGACCTTAAATAAAGAACTCGTCAGCATAACTGACATATTTTTGGAGCATAATTATAACCAAATAAAAAACAATATAGACAAAAAAAGCGTAAGTTTTAAAATTTATTTTCCTTTTTATAAGGAATTTTGCCTCTCTTACGGTTAAAATTTTGCAACCATTTCTTTCAACTCTCTACAAACTTTAAGCATCACTTGCTATATTTAGCGTCTATATTAAATAATTATCGGTATAATAATTAATTATTGATACCTCAAGGAGAATAGGTTTGATTCCTTTTAGTGATGAAGAGCTGCAACCCGCTGTAGCCAATGTGATAGAAAAAGTGAGACCCTCGATTGTACACGATGGGGGGGATATTAAACTTTTGGAGATTCGTAATGGAGTGGTCTATGTCCAACTTCAAGGGGCTTGTGTCGGGTGTGCAAGTTCGGGTACGACGATTAAGTATGGGGTTGAGCGGCAAATGCAGATGCTTATTCATCCTGAAATAACCGTGATAAATGTACCCATTGGCATGGAAGATAAAATAGATCAGATGAGATAGGGGTAGCAAATATGAAACGTTTACTTAAACGTGCTCAAATGAAATTTTTGGGCGGGAGTTTTGATGAGGCACTACGGGATTACGGCATGGTTCTCAACGATAACCCTTTGCTTTCTGAAGCCAAAGTAGGCGTAATCCTCTCCGATTTGGCACTAGAGAGCGAAGATGAAGCAAAAGCGTTGTTTGATTACTATCAAGTGATAAAAAGCAGCAGCGACAATGCCGATGAGATTATAGATCAACTCGTTGAGAGTATCTACAACTCCAAAAGCAAAATCCATGAGATACTCCTCGAACCCCTCAAAGAACAAGCCGAGTATGAAGATGGTATTCGTTACAGTGATTTTTTAAAACACATTCAATCACGCAATGGATTTAGAGAGGCATTTGAGGACATTATGTTCTCTACACGCGTGATACTTACTAGCAAAAAAGAGTTTATGAGCTTTGTCACCCAGCTTATCACAAACGATTTTCACTCCATGGCACTGGAGTATCTTGACAATACCGCTCCTCTCTTTGGCAACGATCAAGAGGTACTAGCCCTCTATACAAAGCTTAAAAACAATGAAAATAGCCTTTAATAAGCGTGATGGCTTTGACTCCATCACCGACGATACCCATCTTCTTGAGCACTCAACGCTCTTTTTAAAAACCGCTCAAAACAGCAAATACTTTGATGCACTCCCTACCAAACCGCACCACATTACACCCAAAGAACTCTTCACGCTTTGGGAGCTTGAAACTATCCAAATCGTTGGCATTACGGGTACTAATGGCAAAACAACCGTGAGCGCGGCTATCTATTCGATTTTGTTGGATTTGGGAAGCAAAGTAGGATTGCAAGGTACACGAGGATTTTTTGTCAATGATAGACGCATAGAAGAGCGTTCCATGACGACTCCCTCTATTTTGGAGACGCTGCACAATATCTTTCAAGCCAAAGCACAAGGAGCCTCCTATTTTGTGATGGAGGTTAGCTCACACGCTATTGAACAAAATCGTATCGAAGCTATTCCTTTTGCTCTCAAAATTCACACCAATGTAACGCAAGACCATTTGGATTATCACCACTCTATCGAAGCCTATCGAGCCACCAAAAGCCGTTTTTTTGCCGATGAGAGCCTCAAATTGCTCAACAAAGATGCCCTAGATACCATTACCTACAATCCCAAAAATGCCTACAGTTACGGGATTGATAACCCCGCATCGTTTAAAGTGCAAGCCTTTTCACTGCTCAATGGCATTACCGCTGGGATTGTCCATTTTGCCCAAGAGGCTACCTTCTACTCTCCTATGATGGGGCTTTTTAATCTCTCCAATCTTCTTGCTGCTATCGGGGCAGTGAGTCTGCTCACCAAAAAACCGCTGCAAGAGATAGGCGACGCTGTTGAGGGCTTTGCGGGTGTGTCGGGCAGAATGGAAGTGGTGAGTCACCATCCCACTATCATTGTCGATTTTGCCCATACACCCGATGGAATGCTGCAAGTGCTAGAGAGTATCAAAGAGAGGGATATTTCGGTGGTTTTTGGAGCGGGAGGCAACCGTGACCACGACAAACGCCCCAAAATGGGTGCTATTGCTGCCAAATTTGCCAAAAAAGTCTATGTCACCAGCGACAATCCACGCGATGAGAAGCCCGAAGATATTATCCATGAAATTCTTACGGGTATCAAAGACCAAAGCCACACAAGAGCCATGGTTGATAGAACCTTTGCTATCTCTGAAGCGATTAAAGAACTCGGTGAAAATGATGTATTGATGATATTGGGCAAAGGCGATGAACCCTATCAAGAGATAGCAGGAGTCAAATACCCCTACGATGACCGTCAGGTCGTACGAGCCATTTTGGGAGAACAACAATGATACGCAAGATAGTCCTTATAGCATTAACCATACTAAGCCTAAAAGCCAACGAGTGTCAAGTGCCCGCTTCGATTGCCTCAATGGCAAAAGAGTTCACAAAACCCACAAACGATACGTTACGCCATACCCGTGCTTTAAGCTCACTTTGCGTCAAAGAACTCGCTTTTGGGGAGGGGAAATACCATTGGAGAATGTTGCTTGTTTGGAATCCAAAACAACCCAAAGGAGCTTTTTGGTATCTTCCTCACGACAATGAAAACGTCGCCTTTGATAGTGCACTCTACGCTACTCGCACATACGGAGGGGGTTTTTTGAGCGTCATAAGCAACGATGAGCGTCTCTTTAGAGGGCAAGACCCCAATCGCAACTTTGGTACAACCGCCACCCATGCAAGAGTTTGCAACGAACAAAAATATCCCGCACCGCTCTATGTCGCCCATGTTTTTAAGGTTATCAATGCTTTCAAAGAGAGTCGCTACCCCTATTTGACACTTCATAGCAACTCCAATGGCTATACAGGCAACGGCGGTGAGGGGCATATTTCGATGCTTCAAAACAGCTCAACGGTGCTTTCTTATCCTGCGCATGCGATTAGACAAGGCAAACGATTGGGGCTAAGCGATGAGGATTCGCTTATCTTTATCGCCTCCACCACACGCACACCCGATCTTGCCAAAATCAAACGCTTCAACGCTTTGGGCATCAATGTCAAATACGAGTGGGTCAATGCCAATCGCAACGACTGTTCCATGTCCAATTACGTCGTATTGACTCTTGGCACTTCCTCTTATATCAACATCGAAGTCGAACACGGCGATAGCGATACCCAAAAAGTAATGATTGATAAAGTGTTGTCGCTCTATTAGATACTATCAAAAAAAGGCTAAAGAGTGAAAGAAATTCTATGGTTTCGGCGTGATTTACGAGTAAGGGACTCTGCTTTGTTGGCGTATGCCAAAGGGGAGGTGTTGCCTATTTTTATCTTTGATACCAACCTACTCAAAAAACTCTCCAGAGAGGATAGGCGTGTAAGCTTTATTTTTTATTGGGTAGAGGAGCTTAAACGAGAGCTTTGTGCCATGGGGCTTGATTTGGCGATTTTTTACGGTGATCCTGTGGAGATTTTCAAATCCCTCAAAAAGCAAAAATTTAGCCGTGTCTTGTGCAGTGTTGATTACGATAGCTACGCATTGGAGCGAGACAAAAAGATAGACAAAATCATTCCCATGATGCCACTAAACGACGCATGGCTCATAGACCCCGCCCAAGCACTCAAAAGTGACGGCACTCCCTACAAAGTCTTTACCCCTTTTTACAAATCGCTCAAGCCCCTTTGGAACGCGCACACAATCGAGGAGTACCAACCTAGCACCTATTTGCGTAAAGCTTCGTTTGATTATGAAAACACAATCAGCGTAGAGTCGATGGGCTTCAAATGGATGCGTCTTGAACCCTTTTTGTACCAATCACCCTTTGAACTCCTCGACGCTTTCAAGCCCAAATTGGCTACCTACCAAGAGAATAGAGACTATTTCTATCTCGATGCTACCTCCAATATCTCTACGCATCTACGCTTTGGGGTTGTTTCGCCTCGTGAGGTGTTCAACTACCTACGTCCTCTCCCCCAAAGCCAATTTTACATCCGAGAACTTTTTTGGCGAGAGTTTTACAATACCATTCTCTATCACTTCCCCCAAAGCCAAACTCGCAACTTTAACGCTCTCACGATAGCATGGGAGAGCAATGAGGAGCATTTTGAGGCGTGGTGCGAGGGGTGTACGGGTGTGCCTATCGTTGATGCGGCTATGCGTCATCTCAACCAAACGGGCTTTATGCACAATCGATTGCGTATGGTAGTCGCCTCCTATTTGACCAAAAATTTGCTCCTTGATTGGCGAAAAGGTGAAGCCTATTTTGCCTCCAAACTTATGGATTATGAAGCTTGTAGCAATATTGGCTCGTGGCAGTGGGCGGCTAGTACGGGTGCCGACGCTGTGCCTTATTTTAGAGTCTTTAACCCCTATACCCAATCGCTCAAATTTGACAAAGATTGCCTCTTTATCAAACAACTCTTGCCTCAGCTTGAAGTCTTGCCCAATGCCCTGATTCACAAAGAGTACGGGCTTAAAGATTGGGCGATGTTTATAAGCGACTACCCCACCATGCCCATTGTCGATACCAAATCCTCCCGCCTTAGAGCCATAGAACGCTTCAAAAAGAGTCAAATGCCTTGATTTTGGGTTTTGATAGATTTTGACAAAGGCAATTACGAGATCATTCCAACTCCTCCAAATCATTTTTTACCAACTTTTCAAGCTCTTTGATTGCAGGGAGTGCGACTTTGTACATGGTTTCAACGAATCTTCCCAAATTAAAGATAGCTTAAAGCACTTAAAGCCCCCAGTGT
>DYMA01000147.1 GCA_020721815.1 Sulfurovum sp.
CTATCGCTTGTGTTTAGAATGCTAGGTAACCATAACGTTGTGAAACTGGACATGTTGTCAGGGCTACCGTGCATAATATTACCATCATGAAAGACCAACGTTCCTGCCCTACCTAATGCCGAAGCGATATTGCTATCTTTCATTAGCTCTTTTATGGCTTCAACACTTGGCACACCATACTCTTGCTTTTTGAGTGATTTTTTATAGTTGTTCTCAGGAGTATAGCCTTGACACCCCACATACTTTTTATGACTCTTTGGAATAAGATAGAGAGGACCATTAAATTGTGTGTTGTCGGTGAGCATCACCCACGCCGTGAGGCATCGACATCGTGGCAACCCATCTTCGCAGTGCCATGTCTCAAAATCACTGTGCCACGGAAAGGATTTACCTATGTAGGCTGGTTTGATATTGATACGGCTGTGGTGAATATAGACACTGCTTCCTAGTATCTGCTCAACTCTATCTAAAATACGAGGGTCTCGTGAGAGCTTATCGTAGGCGTTGCTAAAGAGGTGTTGATTAAAAATAGTACGCAGTTCATTGGAATCGGGTTCGACAATAAACTCCTTTTTGGTTGCTAAGATAGGGTTATTTGCCATAGTCTCAAACTCAGCGTTAAGCTTCTCAATCTCTTCACTACTAAAGGCATCGGGAATGACCAAAAAACCATTGTGTTCATAGCTTGTGAGCTGTTTTTGATCCAGTGCGTATTGACCAGAGCTTTGCCCTCCATAAACAACAGGGTCACATCGCTCAATAATCGCCTCCTCTTCGCCTCGGCTTGGGTATAAATCTTGCATTGACTCTCCTATATTTTTTTTGTAATATGTAATGACATTTCACGCTCTTAGCGGATAGACCCCGTTTTCGTCGTGATTTTCATCTCCTTTGATAGGGGGGTTAAAGACACATATTAGACGCATATCTTGGCTTCCTCCGTAGAGATTGTGGTTGTCATGCTTATCAAGAGCGTACATTACCCCATCTCTTATCTCGTGTATCTCTCCCGTGCCCAAATCCTCTATCTTGCCATTCCCTGCTACGCAATAGACCGCTTCGAGGTGGTTTTGATAGTGGATATGAGTTTTGGTATTGGCTCTAATTATCGTCTCATGAAACGAAAAGCCCATATTATCACTCTTTAGAAGCATTCTTCTACTGCTCCACTGCCCCTCCTTGGCGTGAACTTCTCTACTTGTTCCTACAATATCCTCAATAGGGCGTACTATCATCTTAAAACGCCTCGCTAAGCTTATCTTTTTTACCGCTCATAAGCTTCTCAACAGCTCGTTCAAATCGTTTAAGCCCCTCCCTTAGAGTATTTTCATCAATGATAAGAGGAGGCAAAAATTTGACCACCTGCCCATCACTGCCACAGGTTTCGACAATGAGTTGCTCTTTGAAGGCATACTCCGAAATCTCTCCTGCGATGGTTTTGTCGCTTTTAAACTCAATCCCATAAGCCAATCCTCGTCCACGCACCTCTACGCCGTGATCAGCGTATTTGTTGGCTAAATCTTCGAGTGATTTTTTTAATATCTTCTCTTTGTATTTGACGGCATTGGAGAGGTCATCATTTTGCCAATAGTTCTCAATAGATACCTTAGAAGCCACAAAGGCTAGGTTGTTGCCTCTAAATGTCCCCGTATGCTCCCCTGGTTTCCACTGGTCAAGGTCGGGTTTAAAAAGTAGCAGTGCCATAGGCAACCCTCCACCAATTGATTTGAAGAGTGTGACCATATCGGGATAGATACCTGCTGCTTCAAAGCTAAAAAACTCTCCGCTTCGCCCGTTCCCTACTTGAATATCATCAATAATAAGCAAAATATCGTAGGCTTGACAAAGCGACTGTAGCCCTTGAAGCCACTGCGTAGAGGCGACATTAATGCCTCCCTCGCCTTGGATGGTTTCAACAATAACGGCTGCTGGAATATCAACCCCGCTGCTGCCATCTTCCAAAAATTTTCTAAAATACTCCAACGTATCAAAGTCCCCAAAGTAGCCATCAAATGGCATAAAAGTAGCGTTGCATCGGCTAATGTAGCTCTCATCTCTGTACTCATTGTTTCCTGTGACGGCAAGTGAACCTTGAGAGAGTCCATGATAACCGTTGGTAAAAGCTACTACATTGGAACGCCCCTTTACCAATCGTGCCAATTTCAAAGCCGTCTCAACGGCATTGGTACCCGTAGGGCCTGTAAACTGCAACTTATACTCCAAATTGCGAGGAGCTAAGATAAGGTCTTGGAAGGTTTGAAGAAACGCTTTTTTGGCACTTGTAGCCATATCAAGCCCATGCACGATTCCATCTTTTTGCAGATACTCAATAAGGGCTTCTTGTATTTTGCTGTTGTTGTGTCCGTAGTTTAATGTCCCTGCTCCTGCAAAAAAGTCGATATACTCCACTCCTTGCTCATCGGTCAAAATTGCTCCTTTGGCGGTGGCAAAAATGGTAGGGAAACTTCTAATGTATCCTCTTACTTGCGATTCTAAATTTTCAAATATTCTCATGCTATTTCTCCTTTAATTGTATAGTGTAGAGCATCTCTTCTTCGTGTGCGTGGTTAAAATCTTCCAATGCAAACATTGTTTCTTGGGTAAATGAAGCCCCGTATTGGGCGATAAGTTTCTCAAAAACCCTCTTGGAGGCTTGGTTGCTAGGGGAGATAGTCGTCTCGATGGTGGTAATATGTGCAAGATGGTTGGAGTTTAAGAGTCCTTGAAGCATCATCCTTGCTATGTCGTTGCCACGATAATGGCTATCAACGCCCACTTGCCAAACAAAAAGCGTATCGTTACTATGAGGCTTGATGTAGCCCGAAACAAAACCTACAATCTTCTCATCAATGGTTGCTACGACACAGGTATTGGCAAAATGTGTGGTTTGAAGCAGATAGAGATACTCGGAATTTAGGTCTAAAATTTTCGTATCTTTTACTAAATTGTATATATGTTTAGCGTCATTTTTTACTGGTTTTCTTACAGTAATATCAATAATAATGTACTCCTTTTTTTGTTTGTATAGTGTCTATTTTAACACGCTTTATGTAAAATATTTACAAACTATGTGTAAAATAATAACATATTAATCTTAGACAACTATTAAAACAAAGTGACAAAACGGTACATCAAGAGCGATTTTAACCATTTAAAAAGTATAATATTCAAAAAATTTTCACCAAAGGAGTAGAGATTGGGACTGCTTGACAACAATATGGATATATTACCGCTCAATTCAATTGCGCAGTTGCTTTGTACCAAATTAAGAACCCTAAAGATGTATGAAGAGAAGGGGCTTTTGCCTCCCAAAGAGGAACAAGGCAATAAAAAGCTCTACTCTATCAATGATGTAAAGCTTATCGCCTTTACCCACTATCTTGCCAGTGTCAAGAAGATTAACGCCAACGGCATTGCATACATCTTGGATATGCTTCACAACAACATGGACGAACAGCACCGTAGCGAGTTTTTGAGCATCGTGGAGAGCAAAATGGAAAAACTTTCAAGTATCGATGTTGCAGATGTGGAGTTGCTTTAGGACTCTTCTGCTTCAAACGCTCTAATCGTAACTTTTTGTATCATAATAAAAATAAATAGTTTTATATCCACAATAATTTATTTTATACTATAAATTTATGTTATCTTATTGAATAAATTTTTAGGAGAATAGATTATGAAAAAAATTATCGCTTTATCCATCGTTGCTGCGTCGTTTGTGTTTGCTACCAATGGAGACAATATGATAGGCTTAGGGCCAGAATCAAGGGCTTTGGGTGGTACAGGTATTGCTTTGGGAATGGGGGCTGATTCAGTATTTAAAAACCCTGCATGGCTTGTCGATACCAAAGGATTGGAGGGGATGTTTGGAGCTACTATCTTCATGCCCACCGTCAAAGCAACCATCACCAATCCCATGATGGGCAACGGCGTAGGAGTCGAGAGTAAGGCGGATATGTTTATGATTCCTGAAATATCCGTCACCGACCATATTACCGATACGCTCTCGTACGGTTTTGGAATGTTTGGTGTATCGGGCATGGGGGTGGATTATCGCAACGAAAACCCCGCTACGGGCGTGGCGAATATGCGTACCAACTTCCAATATATGCGTTTTGTCCCCTCTCTTAGCTACTCTATGGGTGATTTGCGAATCGGTGCTGGGGTGACCTTGGCGTACGGTTCGCTTACGATGGGGGCAATTACTCCCGATGACACAGGCAATCCTCTCACAGCAGCCCAACGAGGCGGTGGCGTGAGTGAAGATTTTGGGTTTGGTTTCCAAATAGGTGCGGGGTATCATGTGAGCGACATGATTACGCTAGGGGCATACTACCAAAGCGAAGTCGAAACAGAGTACGAGGGGGTTTTTGATTTCAATTTCGATGGCGTTTACGACAACCTCAAACTCTCGCAACCAACCGAATACGGTGTGGGTATAGCCTTTAAGAGCGGTGATTTGAGCGTAACGGCGGATTATCGCAAAATCCTTTGGTCAGAAGCGGATGGATACGACAATTTTGGATGGGCGGATCAAGATATTTTTGCCGTGGGTGTTGCTTATGGATTGGGTGATTTGACACTAAGGGCTGGATACAACTACGGAGAGTCTCCGCTCAAAGATTTGGAGACACTTGCCCCCGCTACTCCTGCTATTGCTCAAAATATCTACTTTAATATGCTAGGCTTCCCTGCCTTTAGCGACTCCCACATAACGCTTGGATTTGGCTACAAAATCAGCGAAAAGATGGGGTTAGATGTGGCGTATGTTTACGCTCCTGAAGTAAGCATCGCCTCTCCTATGGGCATAGAGGCCTCCAATGAGCAAAACTCCCTCACCTTTGCCATTCGCTACAAATTTAATTAATCTCTGATATTACGCACTTTTATCGGAGGTGGGACTAAAGTCCCGCTTCCAAAATGCCATTGCATCTGCATATTTTACAAATAGAGCGTAGAATCTGTAGCCGAGTGTGAAGCATTCAATAGCCTCTAAATGTTCGGCTAAAGCCGAACCTACAGCTTCGTCATTCCAAACTTGATATTGATGTTGTGTAACGTTGCCTTGTAACCCTTTAAGCTTAATAAGTATATACTACCCAAATAATAAAAATTATTATTTAGAAACATTTTAAACAAAGGAATAACATGAAAAAGTATCAAACTTACAAATGCAACAAATGCGGCAATGAGGTAGAGGTTCAAACAGTAGGAGGCGGCACACTTGTTTGTTGCGGAGAAGATATGGAGTGCATTACCGACAACTTAACCGCTGTCAATCTAATGAAAGCTTTTGCAGGAGAGTCGCAAGCACGCAACAAATACGAATTTTTTGCACAAGTAGCTTTTGAAGAGGGCTACCATAGAATTGCACGTTTCTTCCAAGAGGCAGCCGATAATGAAAAATACCACGCCATGGCGGAGTTTAAAGCCTATAATAAATTGGTCAAAGATGTAGAACTCGATACCACGCAAAAAAATCTCCAATACGCAGCCGATGGAGAGAAGTACGAACATGAGATTATGTATCCCGAATTTGAAGCCATTGCCAAAGAAGAGGGTCTCAAAGAGATTGCACGAATGTTCAAAGCTATCGGCAAAGTCGAAGTCGAACACGAAGCGGAGTATTTAGCACTCAAAAAGGCACTCGAAGAGGAGGGCTTTTTTGAAAGTGATGAGGATGAGGAGTGGGTGTGTGAAGTGTGCGGTCACATCCATCGAGGCAAAAAGCCACCTGCATCTTGTCCATTATGCCGTGTCGATAAAGAGTACTTCAAGAAAAAAGCGAGGATGTTACCGTAGGGTAGGGGGCATCGTTTTCCTCGTTCCCATCGTCTGAGAGTGTGAAATAACTGCTAAAAAAGTGCTTCGACAAGCTCAGCACGAACGGTT
>DYMA01000008.1 GCA_020721815.1 Sulfurovum sp.
TAATTTTCTATTAAGAGTATCCCAATCCAATGAAAATAAGTTTTTATCATTATCTTTTATATTAAAATTTGTTCTTTCATCATTTACTGTTCTATCAAAAAAAGTAGAAGTAACAAAAAAAAGCAATCCTTTATCCCTAGAAGTTCTAAAATTTACATCGAGTCCATCTTGTTTTACACTTCTTTTATCTGCACAATAAAAACCTTTAATAGACGAGCCTTTTTGTTTATAAGATACTTTAAAGGTCTCTTCCATATCTCTAACTTTTATCGTAAACTCTTCATCAATGAAATTTGAGCCATGTTCTTTTGCTTCAATACTTTCTTTTAAAACATCATCAATATACAATTTAATCAAAACATTTTTATTTTCATCTACCATAAATTTGAATATTGATAAAAAATGATTAATTATCTCTTTTGCTTCAACACTTAAATCTGATGATACTTCTCTATTTTCAATATTTATATATTTTAATTTTGTTTTTTTAACTAAAGTTTCATTTTCTATTACTATTGGCTTTATCTCTTCTGTTTCCAAATTAAAATTGAATTTTATATTTTTATTATTGTTATGGCTTTCAAACTCTACTTTTTCACAAATAGTTAGATAAGTAAACCTTCCTACACCTTTGCATCCTAAAGCTAATTTGTATTCACTCATATAATGATTGAATGAATCTATATTTTTATCTGTAAAACCATCTCCATTATCAACTATTGATACATTTTTAACTTTTCTAGTATCTCCAAATAAATTGGTGTCTATGGTATAAAAATAAATCTCAATTTCTGTTGCATTTGCTTGAATACTATTTGCTATAGCTTCATTAAGAACACTCAATAGCTTTAGATTTGTCGGTAATTTTTTTACGATTTGTTTAGTTGTTACTTTCATTGAATATCTATTTCTTAATTTTTTTAGAATTTAAATTTGGTTGAAACACTCTTACTGATTCACCGTCACGCTTTTGGCTAGGTTGTGGCACCTTTAAATCCTCTTCCACTTTGGTGCGTAAAAAATCTTTGCTCTCGTTCATTACCATTTAACCTTTTGATTTTGTCAGTGCGTATTTTATCCAATTAGTGCTTATAGAGCCTCTTTTAATACCTCTATTGTAATCCCTTGTTTTGATACTCTAAAAATGATAATTCACAAAAACTCTCATATTTGTAAACGACTCATCCTTGAAGCTTTTCTCTTCTATGTCGCTGTAGATGAGTTGAAGATTTAAGTTTGCGTTGTAGCTGTACTCAAGTGTAATATCACGTTCGTTGATAGATTGTAGAGTTTGGCGTTCTACATTGAGGTGAGCAATCCCCAATGTTAGATTCTCTATTCCCACTACACCCAAATCAAATGAAGCACCAACTAACAAAGCGTTAGCATTATCCCCGCCATTGGCAACGGTAATATGCTCCGAACTCGTAAAAAAGGGCCCTCCGCCAAAAAAGTTATCGGCAGCTTTTCCATCCACTTCATTGTAGGCAAGTGTTGTTGTCACTCCAAAGGGTTCATAGGTGGCTTCAAGGGATACCCCGTAGATGGTTGAACGCTCCCCATTTTCGTAATCTTGAACGCTGTATTGTCCCGATAAAGTTGAATTGATAGCTCCCAATTGCAGATAATAATTGGCTTCAAAATATCCCAGTTTGGCTTGGTTGGGAATAGTGTAAACCCACGCTTTAAGTTGCGTATTTTCAACTCCTCCGTAAGTACCACCCACTATCCAAACACCGCTATCCCCATTCATTTTGCCAAAACTTTGGGGCGTGTGGCTATCTACTCCGCTCCATTTATCAAGATAAGCAACAACTATCTTATTGCGTTTGGGTCTATTTTTATAGGTGAGTATCACGCCCTCAAAGGTGTATTGGGAATCATTCCTATATCATCGGCATTGGCAAAGGGGCTATCAAAGGCTTGACGACCGATTACTACCTTTGTTAGCCCAAATTTTAGACGCAAATAGGCTTCACCCAAAATGGCATAGGAGTTGTTTTGATTATCATAAAAAGGCACACCAATATTTTCTTGGTTTTTAAGTGCATAGGTAGCATAGAGTGAAGCCCCCAATGCAAAGTAACCCTTTTGTTTTAGCTCAATATTAAGTTTGCCTCCCATTGCTTTATCGTGCTTATCCATCACGCCATCTTCAAGACTTTGATATCCTAGACGCAAATAGCCATCATGGCTCAACTCCATTGCATTAATATCAATACTCATTGTCAATAATAATCCAAAAAAAATAGTTCGTTTCTTCATTGTAATCCTTATCGGTTAATTTAAATAAAAATATATAGGCGAAAGTTTGGCAAATTCAAACGACCCATAGAGTCGCTTGAAAGCAAAATCACATTGTTGTAGTCTCTTTGTTAATTTTTCTCAATCTCAATCAATCTCAATCAATCTCATTTCAGTTTGTCGCAATCCCACAAGGGTATCATCGACAAGAAGCTCTACGTTTTGTTTGCCTATAGCAAAGCCTCGTACTTCAATATCAGCTCCTCTAGTGAGTCCTAAGGATTGAAGTCGTAGCTTCAAATCTTTTTGGGCGTGAATATCCACCACTTTGGCTTTTTCGCCAATATTCATATCTACAATGCTCATTTGTTATTCACCTCTTTTGGTTTGTTTTGATTAAAAATTGAGACTATCTCAATGGATTGTGTCTCCGTTTTGATACGATAGACAATCGTATAGCCTTTAAAAATCATATCACGAATCTCTTTGTTATTAAAATAGATTGATTGACGATATTGGTAGGGAAAATCTACCATATTATCAAGCTGAATGCGAAATTTCTTACTTGCTCCAATCTTGTCTTTGGCAATAGTTTCTAAAATATGCAAAAGTTCATCTTGATACTGTTGAGTTTTTTGAATATTCATCTTCTAATCTTTCAAAAAGTGCATCAATTTGTTTTTGAGACTCTTGATCGGAATAGATTTTCATCTTTCCACTATCTATAGCTTCCAATGTTTTTTGAAGTTGCTCTTGACGTTGATAAAAATAGGGATCTTGCACCCAATCAGGATTTTTTTGAAGTTTGATTTTATCTTTATAGCCTTCGATAATCCTCAAAAAATCTTGCATAAAACTCTCTTCTACATTAATAATAAGGGTTTGCATTATTTTTCCTTTTTTATTTAATTTAACGTCAAAACGAACACATTCGTTTTTACGCCATGATTACCAAAACTCTGTAGGTTATAAAACTCAATACCCACGCACTACCCGTTGTAAATACAAAAAGATAGCCCAAATATTTCCAACTTCCCGCTTCTCGTACAAATACCATTGAAGCGGCCAAACAAGGGAGGTAAATCATAACAAAAACGATAAACGCCATAGCAGCAGGAAAGCTTATGTTTTGACGTAGCTGTTCTTGCAAATTGCTACTTGTCTCATCACTCTCTCCTATTGCATAGAGTATTCCCAGTGTCGAAACCACCATCTCTTTGGCAGCTAGTCCCGTTTCCAAAGCAACCGCCATCTTCCAATCCATGCCCAAAGGCACAACCAAAGGCTCGGTAAATTTGCCGATAATGCCCAAATAGCTATTTTCAAGCAGTTTCATTTGCAACTCATTAGCCAAAGCCACCTTTGTCTCTTCCGCTGTTGCGTTTTCAATTTTTGTGTTGTAACTTGCTTCAAGCACCCTGTTTTTGGGATAGTTGCTCGCAAACCAAATCACAATCGAAGCCAACAAAATAAACGTTCCTGCCTTTTTGAGATAGGAGAGTGCTTGTATGTAAACCGTATGCCAGATTAGCTTGAGTGAGGGCAAACGATACTTTGGCATCTCCATAACAAAGGGTTCATCCTCGCCTTTAAATACCAAAAGATGCAGCACTTTAGCCCCGATTAGCCCCAATAACGCCCCAGCAATATAGATGAGAAACAACACATTACCCGCACTGCTTGGGGCAAAAAAGGCAGAGACAAACAAGACATAAATAGGCAATCTCGCCCCACAACTCATAAAGCCAATGATAAAAAGTGTAAGCAATCTATCCCGTTCGTTTTTGAGTGTGCGTGCTGCCATGTAGGCGGGTACAGAGCATCCAAAGCCTGTCACAAGTGGGATAAAGCTCTTGCCGTGGAGTCCAAATTTGTGAAAAAATCCATCAAGCAAAAACGCCACACGGCTCATATAGCCCGTCGTTTCAAGCAGTGCAATACCGATAAAAAGGATAATAATATTGGGCAAAAAAAGCACCACCGCTCCCACACCTGCAATCATTCCATCGGCTACCAATTGCCCCAAATTGCCCTCACCCAGTATAAATTTGGCTTGTTCTCCCAAATAGGCAAAAAAGGCATCAATATACTCCATAGGAATAGCCCCTAGCTCAAAGGTAAGCTGAAACAAAGCCCACATAAAAAAGAGAAAGATAGGAATCCCTACAATCTTGTCAATCAAAATATTATCAATTTTTTGCGTGAGATTGGCTGCTCGCATACTTTTGGTACTCATTACCTCCATTTTGACACCTTTGGCAAAGGCAAAATACTCATCGCTAAAGATTTGGGTTATATCTTGGGTGTCGGTATGAAGATAGATGTGCGTTTTGGCTTCACGGATAATCGGGGCTATCTCCATCCAAATAGGCTTATCGTGGATAAGGGCATAGGCCTCTTTGTCTTCTTGCAACAACTTAATACTCATTTGACGATAGCTATAAGGTGAGACAAATTTTTTGGCTTTGAGAAAAAAGTTAAGCTTTGCAATCTCTTCTTCCATAAAATCACTATAGACAACTTTGGAGGGAGTGTTTGGGCTATTGTGGGCTTTGATAATAGCGCTTTTAAGCTCCTCTATCCCTATCTTTTTGTTGGCACTGGTTTTGATGCACGGTACACCCAAAATAGTGGAGAGTTGTTTGTGGTCTATCTCAATCCCCTCTTTGTTGGCTTCATCTATCATATTGAGGGCTACGACGACTTTTTTGCCCATCTCAAGGAGTTGCGTCGTAAAGGTGAGATTGCGTTGGAGATGGGTAGAATCGACTACATTAACTATCACGTCATACTCATCGCTCAACAAAAAGCTTCGAGTGACTTTCTCTTCTATTGTATAATCCGTAAGCGAATAGGCTCCTGGTAAATCAATAATATCAACGCTGTAATCTTGACAACTCACCTCATCGCAAAATCTAAAATTGATTTGTGTCTTTTCTACCGTGACCCCCGAAAAGTTGCCTACTTTGAGTTTGGCATTGGAGATGGCATTAATGAGTGAACTTTTGCCCACATTGGGCTGACCTGCAAGAGCTACCTTGATTGTGTTCATGCTCTTTTCCTTCTTTTATTTCAATAATGATAACAGTTATCATTTTTTGAATACTACGCTTTTTTTGGTGAAAGTTTGCTTAAAATTGCTGTTTTTAAATCAAATGCAGGATTTTTTGTGTGATAGATTGCAGTATGCGTTAAACGCACACTTATCTATTTGAAGTTTCCAAATACCAATGGAGCTTTGAGATCAAGTTGTTTGAGCGTCGAAATAACGCTCTGAAGATCATCGATGCTTTTGCCGCTCACACGCACCTCGTCGCCTTGAATGCTGGGTGTGACTTTGAGTTTGAGATCTTTGATAGCTTTGACAATCTGTTTGGCTTCATCTTTTTCGATACTATCGACGATTTTGTAAAGCACTTTGAGGTTGCCACCGCTTACGCCCTCGCTTTTAATCTCTTCGAGCGATTTTCCTGCAATATTGCGTTTGATGAGTTTGGATATCAAAATATCTTTGAGTGCGTCAATCTTTTGTTCACTTGAAGTGGTGAGATTAAGCGTTTTTGCCTTTTCGTTGAGTTCAATTTCGGCTTTGATACCTTTGAAATCAAAACGGGTGGCGAGTTCTTTTTGTGCCATAATGACAGCGTTTTTCATCTCTTGCATATCAAGTTTGGCGGATATATCAAAATAGTGTTCTTTTGCCATGGAGTCTCCTTTGTTAGATGGGTAAGAGTATATCGACTAAGATAAATGCAAAAAAAACAAAACCCAAATAGCCATTTACGGTAAAAAAGGCTTTGTCGATTTTGGTAAAATCTTTTTGCACCAAATAGTGTTCGTAGCCTAGCATAGCGATACTAAAGCCAATAGCCACCATAGCAAAAGCTCCCAAATGAGCCTCGCAGACAAAAAGTGACCAAAAAGTAATCGTTAGCACATGAAAGCCTTGGGCTAACCACAGAGTATAGGTAGCCCCTAGCTTGGAGGGTATGGAGTGAAGATGGTGTTCTCTATCAAACTCCATATCTTGAAGCGAATAGAGCAAATCAAACCCCGCTACCCAAAACATCACGCCAATGGCTAGATAAATCGACCAAAGCGTAATGGAGTTGCTCACCGCTACCGCCCCTGCAATAGGAGCAAGACCCAAACTCACACCCAGCACCAAATGTGCCAAAGCCGAGAAGCGTTTGAAGAGCGAATAGAGTCCTAGAATTATCAAAATAGGCAACGAAAGCTTAAACGCCAAATCATTAATAAGATAGGCAACACCAACAAACACCAACGCATTAATGACAATAAAACCCAACATCTCACGAGGAGTTACCCGTCCATCGACTGAGGGGCGATTGGCAGTGCGGGGATTGAGCGCATCAATGTCACGATCAAGGTAGCGATTGACTCCCATAGCGAAGTTTCTAGCACTTAGGGCAGCTAAGAGTCCCAAAAGCAAAAGCCTCCATCCAAACCATCCATTGGAGGCTACAACCATCGCCACAAAGATGAAAGGCAACGAAAACACAGAGTGTTTAAACATGACCAATTCATTGAATGTGCGAAGATATTTGAGCATCAAAAGAGCCTAAGGATGAGGGATTTTGAGTTTGCTATTGAGACTCAACGCAATCAAAACCACAAAAAAAGCGACAAGGTAGCTACTCGTAATAATCCCATAGGCAAAAAGCAGATACAAAATCCACAACAAAATCGCCCCTAGCGGTGTAGGAACGCCCTCGAAATATTTGGAGACTTTGCCCACTTGAACTTTGAGATTAAAAGCTACTAAGCGTCTAAGACCGCTAATAATATAGAAGATAAATACCAATCCAATCAAAAGCTCTTGGGTTGTATCGGTTTGGTTGAGCGTGATGGCATAAAAGACCAAAAAGGAGGGCATAATGACAAACGAGACAAAATCGGCAAAACTATCAAGCTGTATCCCAAATTCGGTAGAGAGGTTGAATTTTCGTGCTACTTTTCCATCGGCTATATCAAAAGCTCCCGCAATCCATGCAAAAACAATAGCCGTAAAAAAATCTCCCTTGACAGTGAAATAGATAGCGATTACCCCACAAGCGATATTGCCAAAGGTAATTAAATTAGCAGCATTAAAATGGCTGTTTTTATCCATCAAAAACATCAATACAATCCTTACTTTAAAACAGTAATTTTATCTTATTTGAAATTAGGTACGGTTTAAGCGTGACTATATCACCCCATCCATGGGCGGAATAGTTGAGGCATCAATGATTTTGATTTCAAACTTTTTGGGTTGGGCGATATTGTAGATGGAGTTTTTGGATAGATAGAGTGATCGATTGGAGGAGATAGTGAGTGTGTTGTGTTGATACTCCAAATCAATAATCGCATCTTTGGCATCTTCATAGAGGGCAATACTAAGGGCGTAGCAAAAATTGAGTACTTTAAAACTGCTCTTTTTGGGCAACAAATCCCTATAGTAGCGGTAGTGAGTCGATTTTTTAACATCTTTGCCTTGCATAAGCAACAACATGGAGATAAGCACAATGGATTTGTGGCGGTATTGGTAGCTCAACTCTTGCGAAGCGATATAGAAAGCATGCTCGTTGGCGTGATAGATGGTAAGCGATTTGCCGATATTGGAGAGCTTAATAGCACTGGCTAACTCCATGGAGTAGTCTCTATCTTCATCCATCTTAAGGTTGTATCGCAATAAATTATAAAGCTTCAAAGCACTACCGATTGCATTGTCGTAACGTTTTAAGGTTTTGTCAAAGCGATCTTGCATGGAGATGATGCTAGGATTGATAGAGGCAGGGAAGCGGTAGTTGTAATTTTGGAGCAATTTGGATAAAAAAATCCCTTCACGCACCCCTACACCGCTTGTAATCACCTCTTTTGCCTTGATTGCTTCGAGAATGGAGACAAAAATAAGTGTACCCTCACGAATAGTATCAAAGCGATCCTCCTTGAGATAGAGCCTTGCTAATCCCTCTAAATCACTGCGAATGATGGTATCAAAGTAGCTTGATTGCTCTTGAAGGGCATAACTAAAGGCGTGAAGTTTTTTAAGTGGGTAGGACTTTTTTGTCATAATGGCTTTGCTTAAGGCTCGAATAGTGCCACCCATCCCAATAGCGCTTTGATGGTGAAAATGTTCGGGAATACGTGCTATCTCTTGGTCGATAAAGTTTTGCATCTCCTCTAAGCTTTTGCCTTTGTCACGAAAAAGCTCTTTGAGACGAACACCGCCCAAATTAAGCGAGATAGTATCGACTACCTTGCCCATCTTCATCAAAGACATATCAGCCGAACCCCCACCAATATCAATAGTAATACCGCTTTGAATAGGCAAAAGGTTAAGCGCTGCAATGGAGCCGTAAAATGCCTCTTTGCCGCCATCAATGACATCAATCTCAATGCCTATATTTGCTTTGATCCAATCAATAAACTCTTTTGCATTGGGAGCATCACGCAGTGCAGAGGTTGCTACACAATAAATATGCCCCACATCGTATTCACGAATCGTTTGCATAAAGCTATCAAGTGCTTGATAGGCACGGGTAATGCCAATGGCTTGAAGCCTCCCGCTATTTTGATAGGCTCCCTCACCAATGCGTACACGACTTTTTTGTTCGCATATAATATGAAAGCCAAATTTACTGCTGCGTTCAAAAATCACCAAACGCGCGGAATTGGAACCAATGTCAATAACGGCCGTGTGTTTTTCCAGCTCCATAAAGAGACTCTACTCCTCGTCTTGGAGTTGTTGAAACTTAAATTTAAGTTCATCAATCGTTTCAATATTATCAGGGTCAGGCACAATGCAATCAACGGGACATACCGCAATACACGATGGGTCATCGTAGTAACCAACACACTCTGTACATCTATCGGGGTCTATGATATAGATGGGATCATTTTCTTCAATTGCGTCATTGGGACACTCCTCTCTACAAGCGTCACAAGCGATACATTCATCATTAATTAATAGAGCCATTTTATCCTCGGTTTTTAAAATTTTATGATTTATATCTTATCAAAGCTTATTGTTTTATTAAATCTATCAATAATATGAACGATATTTTTGCATAATGTGTAATTTTTTGAAGTTTTGAGAACAATAAAAGAGAGTATTTATCCTCTATTTGTTTTGAGTAGTCTTAATGGGAATGCGTTTAGCAAAGGGGTTAATTAATTGTCTTCAATAATCATCCATATAAGAGGCTTCTTTTGGAGTATTTATAGCCAAAAATCTGATGGTGAATTTTCCAATGCAGAAATTTTGAAGTGCATACCATCAGCTATTGAGTCTTTTGTGACTATCTTGTAACTCTTTTTGAATACACTATGAAAAAATTTCATATGGAGAGCATCATGCGAGGTATGACACGACGAGAGTTTATCAAGGTTTCAGGTGCAGTGGCTTCAACCATTCTTATCTCTACAGGCTTAAGTGCTTGTGGTAGCAGTTCAAACAATCAAGACAATCAATCGGCAATGCTTCGTGTTGCCTTTAATCACGGCGTGGCAAGTGGTGATCCTTTGGCTACTAGCGTGATTATTTGGACTCGTGTGACGCATCTTGAAGCACTCCAAAGCGATATTGAAGTCACTTTTGAAGTCGCTACCGATAAGGCGTTTGCAAACCTTGTCCATAGCGGCATCTACACCGCCAACCAAACCAGTGATTTTACCGTCAAAGTCGATGCGCAAAATCTTCAAGCAGGTACAACCTACTACTATCGATTTAGCTCCAACGGCGTAATTTCACCCATTGGCAAAACCAAAACACTCCCTATCGACAATCCAGAACAAATCAAAATGGCACTCTTTACCTGCGCTAATTACCCCAATGGATATTTCAATGTCTATACCGAGGCAGCCAAAATAGAAGATTTGGACGTAACGCTTCATTTGGGGGATTATATCTACGAATACGGGATGTACGAAAACGATGATTTTGATGCCAAAGTACCCGCCTATGCGACCTCCAAAGCCGTTGCAATTGGCAGAGAATTACCCCAAGACAACAACAAAGAGCTACTTTTACTCGAAGATTACCGCAAACGTTACGCACTCTACCATACCGATAGCGGCACACAAGCCATTCATGCAGCAGCTCCTATGATAGTAGTATGGGATGACCATGAAGTAGCCAATGACACCTACAAAGAGGGGGCTCAGAATCATGATGAGAGCGAGGGAGATTTTGCTCAGCGTACGCAAGATGCTCTACAAGCCTATTTTGAGTGGCTACCCATTCGTACTATTGAGGACAAAAAAGCTATCTATCGTCGTTTTGATTTTGGAGGATTGGTATCGCTTTATATGCTTGAAACCCGTCTCTTTGGGAGAGATAAGCAGCTTAGCTACAGCAGCTATTTTGATGCCCAAGGCAACTTTGATGCACAAACCTTTCAAAGCGACATTGGAAGCCCCACACGCACCATGCTAGGGGCTACTCAATTGGAGTGGTTGCAACAACAAATGGCAACCTCAAACGCCACATGGCAACTGCTAGGACAACAAGTATTGATGGGCAAAATGTACCTACCTTCCGAATTGCTTATGGTCATTGGAGGGCTTGATGGTGCGACAGGCGAAACCAAAACGGCACTTTTGACCCAACTCAATGCACTTTTGGGTGAGCTTGTCACTATCAAAACACGAATGTTGCAACAAGATGCGACACTAACCCAAGAGGAAATAGCACGCGTCACTACCGTACTTCCTTACAATTTGGATGCGTGGGATGGGTATTTTATGGAGCGTGAGACGATTTTTGGCACAGCTAAGGCGTTGGGCAAAAAGCTTGTCGTAGTAGCAGGAGATACCCATAATGCGTGGGCTAATAATCTTAGAGACTACAAGGGTGAAGTTATCGGAGTCGAGTTTGCTACCCCTTCCGTTACCTCTCCAGGGCTTGAAGAGTATGCGGGATTGAGCGATGTTATGATGGCGGGACAGTTTGAGGGAGCGATTGATTTGCTCATCGATGACCTCAAATACCTTAATGCTTACGATAGAGGCTTTATGACGCTCACCTTTGATGCTGCGCAAGTAAGTGCCAATTGGTACTATGTAAACGGTTGCGACTCCACAGAATATAGCCTAAACGCTCATAGAGCCAAGACTATCACAGTAGCCAACACTACAGGAGCTTTGAGTATTTAGGAGTGCTTCTTGCACTTCTTAAGAGAAAAGTGCTAAATATAAAACTTTTTATTGATAAATATATGATATAATCTTCCCTAATAATTTTGTAAAGGATTAAGAAAAAATGAGTTCATCCAACTCTTATAATAGGCGTACCTCAACTCTTGCTGTTGTGAGGTACGCACAATGACCCTGTTGCTCACGTATCTATTTGCTGCACTGTTTATCTCCTTTTTGTGTTCGGTTCTTGAGGCTGTTTTACTCTCTAGTACCTCTTCTTATATTGAAACTTTGGCAAAAGATGGCGATACCAAAACCTCTAAAATGCTAAAAGACCTAAAGTCCAATATTGACAAACCCATATCTTCCATCTTGACCCTCAACACGTTTGCTCATACCATGGGAGCCGCAGGTGTAGGCGCACAAGCCCAAATTTTATTTGGCAATGAGTGGCAAGCTTTGATTGCTTTTATCTTGACACTACTCATTCTTTATTTTTCAGAGATTATCCCCAAAACAATCGGTGCAATTTATTGGAAAAGCCTTTTGATTCCAGCGGCTTATATCATATCGTTTATGATTAAAGTTACTTATCCTTTGGTTTGGTTTTCGGGTTTAATAACGAGCTACATCTCAAAAGGCAAAAAAGATGAAATCAATTTTTCAAGAGATGAGATTATGGCGGTTGTTACTATGGGTGAAAAAGAGGGTTCTATCCAATCCAAAGAGAGCCTTTTGATAGAAAATCTCTTAAAACTCAAAAACATAAAAACAAAAGCGATTATGACACCCAGAAGTGTCGTTTTTGCACTCAATGCCGATATTACCGTCCAAGAAGCTATCGAAGATGATAAAATGTACATTCACTCAAGAATACCCATCTACAACGAATCCATTGATGATATTATAGGCGTTGTCTTTAATCAAACAATTTTGGAAGAGAGTGTTGAAGAGAGAGACCAAACGCTTCTAAGAGACATTACCGTTGCGGTTCATAAGATTTCAGAAAATGTTCCCGTTTCGGTACTCATAGATCTGTTTGTCAAAAGAAAAACTCACCTATTTGTCGTTCACGATAGCTACGGACAAACCAGTGGCGTTGTGACACTCGAAGATGCGATAGAGACGCTTTTGGGCGTAGAGATAGTCGATGAGATGGATGAAGTTGAAGATATGCAAGTTTTAGCAAAAGACAAAAGCAAACGATTTCAAGATAAGCTATTGGTCGAAAAGAAAAGATTGCAAAATTTAGATTCATCGAAAAAAAATTAACATTTGTTGCACACTTAACAATTATCTCTCAAAAAGGAACGCAATGAAATTTGTAGGAGCGCACGTAAGCAGTAGTGGCGGAGTCGATAACGCACCGTTAAACGCCATGGAGATAGGAGCAAAAGCCTTTGCACTCTTTACCAAAAACCAACGCCAATGGGTTGCCAAACCACTTGAAAGCAAGACTATTGATAAGTTTTTGGCAAATCTTGAAAAGAGCGGAATTTTGCCCAAACATATTTTGCCTCACGATAGCTATTTGATCAATCTAGGACACCCAGAGAGAGAGCAACTCGAAAAATCACGCCACGCTTTTATCGATGAGTTGCAACGTTGCCAACTTTTGGGGCTTGATAGACTCAATTTTCACCCTGGTAGCCATTTGGTCAAACTATCCAAAAAAGAGCCTCACTACGCTCAAATGCTGCAAGAGGCAGAGAACGGTTGCCTTGAAGTTATAGCTGATTCGATGAATAGAGCCATTGAGGCGACGAAAGACTCCCATGTCAAACTTGTCATTGAAAACACCGCAGGACAAGGGAGCAATTTGGGTTATAAGTTTGAACATCTAGCCAAACTCATTGAACTAGTCGAAGATAAAAGCCGTGTGGGAGTCTGCCTCGATACCTGCCACACTTTTACTTCAGGGTACGATTTACGCACCCGTGAGGCGTACGATGCTACCATGGCAGAGTTTGAGAAACTAGTAGGATTTGAGTATCTAATGGGAATGCACATCAACGACTCCAAACCCGCCCTTGGCTCACGCGTCGATAGACACCACTCACTAGGTCAAGGTGAAATTGGTTGGGATACCTTTGGATTTATTATGAACGATAGTCGCATGAATGATATACCTTTGATACTCGAAACCATTGATGAGTCTATTTGGGCAAAAGAGATTGAGGATTTGTATCATTTGATAGAGAAGTAGCTCAAAGGCTACTTTTTATACTCCCTAGCAGCCAATACCGCTTTGTGGGCATCGATTTTGCCGTAGGCGTATTTGCGGTTCCATCCTGCGATGTACTCTACGCCTCCTATCTTTTGGGCGTTGGTGATGATGATTTCACGCACCTCTTTGGGCGTAAGGCTGGGATTGACGCTAAGCATCAAGGCTACTACACCCGAGACAATAGGAGCCGATGCTGATGTACCCGAAAAAAAGGTGTATCCATCCTCCAATATCCCCTCATGCAAACCCATCCGATGCGTTCCATAATCATCGGTTGCCACGATACCGATATACTCACCCGCAGGTGCTAAAATATCAATACTATCGCCGTAGCTTGAGTAGGAGGAGCGAGTGTTTGATTCGCTACTCGACCCTGCTCCCAAAACAAAAGCCAATTCAGACTCATCATCAATACCGTAGCGATCCAAACTCAAACCGTCGTTACCCGAAGCAAACACCACGACAATACCCTCATCGTAAAGCTCTTTGATTTTGTGAGCAACAGCGTCGGAGACATTATTGGTACCCCAACTGCAATTAATCACTCTAGCACCGCTCTTTTGGGCATATTCAAAGGCTTTGAGCGTATCGGCATCGGTAGTGAGTTGGCTATCTTGAATCAACACAATTTTTGCTTTGGGAGCGACTCCTATTGTGCCTACACTGTTGGAAACAGCCGCTACAATACCTGCAACAGCGCTCCCGTGCGTACTAAGCCCCTCGGTTGAAATTTCACTGTTCTCATTGACGACACTGTAGGTTAAAACGATATTATCTTTTAAATCCTCATGATTGACATCAAATCCATTGTCGATAATAGCAATCAACACCCCCTCTCCTTTGGTAATCTCCCACGCTTTGGCGACATTGGCTGAAGAGTCTTGGGTAATAGCGTAGTTGTATCCAAAGGTGCGATTGGTGGGTGCTTCGATATGCCATAGGTATTGTCGGTAGGGGTCTTGCAGCTTAGCCACCTTGCCATCATACAACAAAGAGCTATCAACAAGAGGTTTTGGGGTTGTGTTGGCATCAAGAGAGGTTGTACCGCCTCCGCCTCCACAAGCGACCAGTCCAAAAGCCAAAAAGAGCGTATAGGCTAGATTCTTCATCGTGTTTGTTTGGCTTTGATAAAATTGGGATGGGCAGATGTAACGCCCTCTTCATGATAGATTAAAGCGGCGATTTCAAAAACCCTATCCCTTGGGGTCACTTTGCATCGATAAAAACGGTTGCCTATCTTTTCAACGACATCAATAGGATATTTTGCAACCAGTGCATCAATATTTTGCGTTTCAATAATAATCTCATCGCCTACTCCCACGGTTCTATTGTGTTCATCCACAAAGGTATCAACCGACAAATGCGAACGTAAAGAGGTCTCTTGTTTGGTGAGATATACTTTTTGAGCGTTTTGGTAGTAGAAAGTTTGCGGATATAAAAACGAGGAGAGCATCAAAAGAGGAAATATCTTTTTTCTCATAATTGTTCTTTCATTGTATTAGTCTCCTTTGCAAGAAGCAAAGCCCCTTGCAAATTCACCTTTATGATTTTGAGGGGTTAAAATTTTGTCCCCATTGAAAACTCAAAAGTACTTGTGCTATCACCCGTCTCATCATCCAAAGCTTTGGCAAAGACGAGATTGATAGGACCAAAGCCCGATTGCCACTCAATGACGACACCTGCTGAACTTCGTTTGATCTCATCAAAGCTATCTTCACCTATCATACCGTAGTCATAGAAACCTGTCAAACGCATTTTGGCTTCGGTGGAGAGCGGAATACTTGCCTCGATACTGGTTGTGAAGTTTTGAAGTCCCCCTGTTCGTCTGCCCAATGTATCTCTAGGAGAGAGTGAGTAGGCGTTGTATCCTCTTAAGCTTCCGATACCACCCATAAAGAGTTTTTCAGCAATTGGCACATACCCTTCATCGGTGATGTAATTGATTCTGGCTTTGTATCGCAAAATCAAATCGTAATCAATAATATCTTGGAAACCGTAATAAGCACCAAATTTTGCTTTGTATTTGATAAACTCGGCATCTCCGCCCAATCCAGCGTATTCGATGTTGAGTCCTGCAATGATACCCTCACGCGCTACATAAAAATCATCGGTGTTGTCGAAACTAAACCCAATAAGTCCTGCACTTTTGACGTAAGTACCTGTAAAGATAGGGTCAATCACCCCTCCACCAATAGCGTTGGGATTGGCAGCGTTGTTAGCTTCGTGAAAATCGGTATCGACATAGGCGTATCCCAATGAAGCGTAGAAGTTTCGAGTGAGCTGTTTACCCACCGCAATGCTTCCACCAATTTGCTCTTGATCGTAATCAATGTACTCATAATCACGTTTATAGAGATTGAGTGCCAATGAGTATTCGCTATCAAAAACCCTTGGGTTGGAGAAGCTTACATTGTAGTTGGTTGAAACCTCTGAAACATCAAATCCTAAACTCGCCGTAATCCCTGTACCAAAGATGTTTTTATCCGATACACTCGCATTGAGCATAAACCCTTCGTAGCTTCCGTATCCACCTCCAGCGGTAATGCTACCTGTGGCGGTCTCTTTGACTTTGACGTGCAAATCGACTTTGTCGGAGGATACACGCTTGGGTGTGATTTCAACATTTTCAAAAAATCCTGTTCGTCCCAAAGCACTTTTGGAGTCTTTGAGATCGGTATAGCTGTAGGTATCACCTGGAGCGAGATAGATGTAGCGTCTAACTACGCTATCTTTTGTCGCACTGTTTCCTGAAATGATAACGTCATTGATTTTGACTTGATCACCTGCAAGAACCTGATAGGTTACGCTTACTTTTTTGTTTTGGGTATCTTTTTGGAAGTTTGGCATGATTTGGGCGTTGGCATATCCCAAATTTCCTACTTGTTCGGTGAGGTATTTGATATCTTGTCGCACTCTTTCGATATTAAAGACACGCCCTGTTTGAAGCTTGAACTCATCTTTATCGACTTTGAGTCCTGGTACATTTTGCATAATATCGACACGAGAAACACGGTATTGTACTCCCTCATTGACGACATAGTTTACCTCGGCGTTGTAGGTACCAAAATCGACACGCATGACAGGTTTGCTCACGGTTGCATCAAGGTATCCTTTTTCGAGGTAAGCATCTCTTGCACGGTAAGCATCGTAAGAGAGCTGATCGACATTGGCATCTCCGCTGTTACGTCCTGGCAAAAAGCCCAACACTTCGCTCTCTTTGTTGGCGACTTTTTTCTCAATTTCGTTTTTGCTTAGATTTTTTGCCCCTACGAAATTGACTTTTTTGATATTAATCTTCTCGCCCTTATTGACTTTAAACGTCAATGCCATACCGTCGTTGATTTTTGTCTCTTCGATAGTGACAACCGTATCGTAGTAGCCCTCCGATTCAATTTTTTTGGCTAGTGCTTGTTTGGCCTTTTCGATGGTGATTTTGTCGTAAAAATCGCCTCGTTTGAGTCCTACTTGCTCCAATGCCTTGACACCATCTTCTTCGCTGCCGTATCCCTCTACTTTGATATTGGTAATGGCATTTTTCTCTTTGACGTGATAGACTAAACCGCCACCGCCTCTGTTTTCGACATAAACATCGCTAAAGTAACCCTGGGCAAAAAGTTTTTTGACCGACTCATTGACACGTCGAGGATCCAATGGATCGCCTACATGAATATCGGCAACCTCTTTGGCTACCTCTGGTGATAGATGCACAAGACCATCAAATTTGATACTTGTAACCTTTTGCCCCATCAAGAGCGAACCTGCAACAAGTGATAACGCTATAATTTTCTTCATAAAACACACACTCTCTTATAGAAAAATTTTAAGAATAGTGTATCTATTTTTGGCTAAAAAGTTCATAATAAAGGCTTGAAAATATCAAATTAACCCCAATAATAACAAAATGAATGCAATACAACCCCTACCCTCCCCGCCCGTGCGTTTTTCGTGCACGAATACTTCTACATTTTGGTATAATAGTCCAATAGTTACCAAAGGAGCTTAAGATGATAGCGATTGGATTTGAAGTCACTAGAGCAGATTTAGTTGATGAGTTTATGCAGTGGTTGCACCAGCAAAAAAAAGAGGATGTGAAGCTTACGTTTGTGCGTGATAGATCGGCTCAATTTGATGAAAATGGTATTGAGTATGTTGATGATAGAGAGCAAAAAGAGATTGAATCGATATTGGCACAATTCACGCCACAAGATAGAGAAGTTTCACATACCAAAACATTGACGATAGAGCTTTAATGCAACGCCAAATCAAAATTACTTACCTCAAAAAAGCAACCAAATTCCTCAACAAAAATCCTAATAGTATTACCGAAGAAGATGTGGATGCTCTAATGATTTTGGCAATCAAAAAGAGAGTTTTTATGCAAGATGTAAATCTTGATATTAAAGCTTTAAAGGGTTCTTATCTAGGCAAAAATAGAGTACGCAAAGGCAAAATTCGCATTATCTTTGAAATAATTGAAAATAGTGTAGTTATTGAGTCAATTGTTGAAAATATTGATTTTAGGGGAAGTATTTACTAGAGCATTTCTCCTCAGCCGTGCATTTTTCTTGTACTGATGATGTGAAAATCTTGGCTATCTCTTTTGCCACTTGAATATATCAAGTATCTCAATGGTTGCATTATTTACGCAATAGACCACTGTGTAGCCTAGATGCATCAAATCTCTACAGTTTGTGTCATCTTTGTGTGGGTCATTGCGAGGCACGAAGCAATCTATTTTAAATTGTGTCACAAGCAACGACTTTAAATCTGTAGCCTCGGCTTTAGCCCGAGTTTGAGACACCTGATAGCCTCTAATTTGTTCGGCTAAAGCCGAACCTACTAAAAAAGTAGAAATAAAACCCAGATTGCTTCACTAGCGTTCGCAATGACGCACTCTAACGGGGTAATTTTTTAAGTGCGCAACATCAGCTGTACAATATGAGAGCATTGGGATTTTTTAAAGCATGAGTTGTTTTAACGCACTCTCTACCAAAAAGGTAGAGCGATTGATATTGTGGCTTTTGGTGTAGTTATCAATCTGTTCAAGGGCATAGGCAGGTATGGTGATATTAATTCTTTTTGTTTTCATCAAGTGAGAGGGCTCTTTGATACTATCCCCTTTGACAAGGGCTACATCCAAATAGGAGGCAAAAGCCAATTTCGCATCATTAATTGCCTCTTCGATACTCTCTCCATCCCCTGCAATAAAGGGCATATCAACATAATAAGCCAATATACCTCCACCCTCAGCTTCACTTAGCTCTCGCGTAGCGATACCATACTCCAATGCTAGATAATAGTCTCTATTTCTCATCCAAAACTCCTAGTGATTTTAAAAGTTTCTCTTTTTTACTCACGGTGTGCCTTTTTATATGTGTACTGTTATTATACACACTTTTATAGTTGAATGCAAATACATTCACACTTACATCCGTTCGCAAACATATCAAAGAAGCCCTGCTGTGGTGGTCTCAAACATCTGCATTTCACAATACAATTGCAAAACGAGAGAAAATTTATTTTTTGATCTTTAGTCTATATGTTTGACTTCATATTGTTTCTTTTTTCCAATATCATCTATGCGTACTTGATTGGTTTTTTGATTTATTTTTATATCTTTTTTATCATCAGTAACAATGAGTATATTTTTGGCATCTTTGTTTTTGACACCCTACCCTCCCCAGCCGTGCATTTTTCGTGCACTGATGATGTGAAAATCGTCGCTGATGTCGATGGGGTTGATGGCTACGAAGTAGTTGTCTTGAAGCGTATGAAACCACCGTTCGTAGGTTTGGGGGTTTTTATCGGTGAAGGCTAGAATAATGCCTCCGCTTTTGATAACGGTATAGACTTTTTGGATAAACTCCCCAAGCATCTCCTCTTCAATGGTGGCACTCACATAGAGATAGTCGTAAAATTTGCCTTGCATTCCGTAGCGGGGCTGTTTGAGATGGAGTAAACGCACACTTGAACTAGGCGATGAAAAGCGGGATTTGTACTCTTCGAGTTTGTCGCTACGCACAAGATTGAGTTGAAAATCGTAATCGCACCTTTGGGTGTGTTCAAATAACCTTTGGGTGAGCTTAATCTCATCGTCAAATTGCACTTGCCCATCGCTTATCTGCATCACTCTTGTGGCGGGATAGGGGAGTATGATATTGACAATATCGGCTAGGGTTTTATCGTTTAATTTTTTCACAATTTACTCCTATTTTATGGTTTTGTAATCTTCTATATAGTATATTGTGCCAAAACTTACAATTAAGACTATTGAAACAAAACCGATCCAAACAAACTTACAACGTTTCAATAGGTTTCAAGAGGCAATCATGCAACGAAAAAAGATTTACAATCCAGACTCTACCGAAAAGACACGCGATAGAAAAATATTTGGGGGCGATCCTACAGGGATTTTTGAACTCAACAACATCAAATACCAATGGGCATACAACCTATGGGAGATGATGCTCAACAACACATGGTTTCCAAAAGAGGTCGATATGACTCCCGATGTGCAAGACTACAAGCACCTCACCGATGCCGAAAAGGTAGCCTACGATAAGGTTTTGGCGCAACTTATCTTTATGGATTCGCTCCAAACCAACAACATCATCGACAACATTAACCCCTTTATCACCTCGCCCGAGATCAATTTGGTACTCGTTCGTCAATCCTTTGAAGAGGCTCTGCACTCTCAAAGTTACGCCGTTATGGTCGATTCTATCTCTACTAATAGCGATGAGATTTATGAGTTGTGGCGGCGTGATATGATGCTCAAAAGCAAAAACGATGCCATTGCCAAAGTCTATAATGAACTTAGTAGCAATCCCAATGACCGCAATATCGTCAAAGCGATGTTTGCCAATCAGATACTAGAGGGGATTTACTTCTACAGCGGTTTTACCTACATCTACACCCTAGCACGAAGCGGCAAGATGCTAGGTTCTGCACAAATGATTCGCTTCATTCAACGAGATGAGGTGACGCACCTCTTGCTTTTTCAAAATATGATTAATGTCACCAAACGGGAACGCCCCGAACTCTTCACGCAAGATTTGCTTGATGAAGTCTATGCGATGTTCAAAGATGCCGTACGATTGGAGAGTGCATGGGGCAAATACATCACCCAAGGGCAGATTTTGGGACTCACCGACAACATTATAGAACAATACATTCAATACCTAGCCGATGAACGTCTAAGGGCGGTAGGACTCGAAAAGCTCTACAATGTATCGCATCCTATCAAATGGGTCGATGATTTTTCAAAGTTTAACGATCAAAAGACCAACTTTTTTGAGGGAAATGTCACCAACTACTCCAAAGGGAGTTTGGATTTTGATGATTTTTAGAGGAGTAGCTCAATGATTATCACCGCTTTGCAGTTTACGACGACTCCCAACGACTACCAAGCAAACCTCAACCGCCTTATTGCTTTGATACAATCGCATGACCAAAGCGATATTATCGTAGCTCCCGAAGTAGCGCTCACGGGCTTTGATTATGAGCGTTTTGAAGAAGCGGCCGCTTTTTATGATGAGGCTATCAATACCTTAAGGGCTTTTGTGGGTGAATGGTTGCTTGTTATGAGCCTTGTCAAAGCTACTCCTGATGGCATAGTCAATTGCGCTATTGCCATGCACAATCACCAGCTTATCTATTCGCAAAACAAAGCCAAACTTTTTAGATTGGGTGATGAGCATCGCTATTTTTTGGAAGGTAGCACGCAACACATTACCAAATTTCAACTAGGAACGCTTACTTTTGGTATCCTTATATGCTTTGAGTTGCGTTTCAAAGAGCTGTGGCAAAAACTAGAAGGGTGCGATATTATCTTCATCCCTGCCCAATGGGGCAAACCCCGAAAAGCCCATTTAGAAACCCTTAGTCGTGCTTTGGCGATTATTAATCAATGTTTTGTGGTAGTAGCCAACGGAGCCAACGACGATATGGCACGTTCAAGTGCAATTATTTCGCCCAATGGAGATGCGACGATAAACGATAGACTCCAAGCCATTAGCACCACAATTGATTTGCACGAAATCAAAACAATGCGACGCTACATTGATATTCGATAGGGAGAGACGATGCAATCTATCCTATTTAACCATCAACCCATTACCCCCTCAAAGATTGTCTGTATTGGACGCAACTACGTCGAACACATCCATGAACTCAACAATGAAATACCCCAAAAGATGGTGCTTTTCAATAAACCCAACTCCGCTATTAGCGATACGTTGCGCTACTTTGGCGAGGATACCCGATTTGAAGGAGAGATGGCTTTTTTGATTTTTGATAACCAAATCAAAGGGGTGGGTTTTGGGCTCGATTTAACCCATGCCGATATTCAAAACCAACTCAAAGCCAAAGGATTGCCGTGGGAGAGAGCCAAAAGCTTCGATGGTTCAGCACTCTTTGGAGAGTTTGTGGCTTTTGATGGGGATTTGAGTCATTTATCGATGGAGTTGTGGATTAACGACCAACCTATCCAATACGCCCATTATGAACTCATGATTCACAAACCCCTTGAGATTATCCACGAGATTAGCACCTTTATGCACCTTGAAGATGGTGATATTGTTATGAGTGGCACACCCAAAGGAGTAGGTGGTTACCGTAAACATGATAGATTTGTAGGGAAAATACTCTGCAAAGATAGGCTATTGGTGCAATCGCAATGGGAAGTCCATTAGCCTCCAAAAAGCCTCTCAATAAGTATCAAATCAAAATAAGACAACGCTACAAAGAGGAGCGTTGAGACCAATACCGTGGCGGTGACATCGTAGGGTTTGCAGTGGTAGAGTGCTGCCATATTGACATTATTGACCGCCAAAGGGACGATAAGTGAGACAATGAGTATAGCACTTAGATGCGCAGGAAAAGTGGTGAAACTCACAATCGCAACGCCCAAAAGGGGCAAAAGGACAAGCTTGACCAAACTGACACTAAGCGTTAGGCGAAAGTTTTGGCTTTTGATGGGAGTTTTGGCAAGATAGATTCCAAAGATAATAAGTTGCAAAACAATCGTAGCATAGGCCGCCATTTGCAAAATAAGCTCAATTTGAGGATGAATCCCCCATCCGCTGTAGTTGTAAGCAAGTGCAACCATGGCACTCCACAAAATAGGAATTTTCACCATCTCCATCAAGGATTGTTGGATACCGTTGCGACTTTTGGCATAAAAATAGATACCCACCGTGTAGATAAAAAAGATATTGGCGATATTGATAATGCTCATATACGCCACACTCTCCTCGCCAAAAAGTGCGATACCCAAAGGAATACCCAAATTGCCCGTATTGCCAATAAGCGATGAAGCGATAAAAATAGAACGATCGTGGGTATCGGCAAAGATAAAGGGTGCTGCGATGATTAAAACAATAAGCATCGCCGTAATGATAACAAAATATAAAAAAGGGGTATAGAGAAGCGTAAAATCAATAGGGCTTCGTGTCAATCCCCAAAATACAAAAAAAGGTTGCAAGAAGTAGAGCGAAATAAGCATAAAACTCTTATCATCAAGACGATCATCAAATACTTTTTTGGCAACAAAACCTATCACAATAAAAACATAGATAGAGGCTACCGCCAAAAGAGCGTTCAAGACTACTCCTTTTCTTGAACATTGGTAAGTATCACACGAGCCACGGCACCTACGCTATCTTCTCTATTTTTAATCTCCAACCTCGCCCCCAAAGCATCGGCGGCACTTTTTGCCAAAAAGAGTCCCAATCCTGTGCCTTTGGATTTGTCACTGCGTACAAAAGGGGCAAAAATATCAATCGCTTCATTAATCCCCTCCCCCTCATCCAAAACTTCGATGATAAATTGCTCCTCATTGGCGTAGCTTTTGAGTACCACCGCCCTACCCTCTGGCGTAAAACGCAAAGCATTTTGGACAAAGTTTTGCAAAATTTGTGTCAATAAAAGCGGTTGGATTTTCATAAAATAGTGACGTGGAGTGAGATTGTACTCAAACTTTTTATCTTTTGAAGCGGCATAAAATTTGAAATCGTTGCACTTTTTATGCAAATACTCAATCACATCAAGGGTTTGAGGTATCTCAAATTGAGCTCCCTCCGCACGTCCAAACTCCAAAATGGAACTGACGATTTTGTTGAGTTCATCAATAGAGAGGATGTTTTGTTCTACTGCCTCTTTGAGTTTTTGCGGTGTAATATCTTTTTTCATAAGCGTGACTTGATTTTTGGTCTTCATCACCGCCAACGGCGTTTTGAGTTCATGGGCACTGCCAATAAAAAGCTCTTTTTTGTAACGCAAAAAGTTTTCGATACGCTTAAGCAATCCATTGAGCGACTCCCCCAATCGCTTAAACTCAATAGGCAAATGGGCCACATCAATCGATTTTATCATGTTTTCATTCATCTGTGAAAGGCTCTCGTTGAGCTTCTCAATGGGTGCAATAAGCATTTTGGAAAGAATAATAGCGTAAAGAGCGATAAAAAAGATAATCAAAATATTGCTAATAACCATTGATTTGTAGATGGAGTATTGCATTTGCTTTTGGGCTGTTACATCTTTTTTGATGCTGATATAGTGGCTCGTCTCCTTATCGTGAGGGATAAGCAGCTCATAATAGTAACGATCCTTTTCGCTGTATCGATTGAGGCGTTTGTGGTGATTTTTGATATTGCCTACTACTTGCACGATACGAACATCAATCTCAAGGGTTTTTTGCATGATGTCGTGTTGGAGTTCAATATCTTGAGGGATATTGTTGTAGGTGGCCAAAATATAGTGAGCGTTTTGAGAGAGTGATTTTTCAATAGCCTTATCAACACTGTAGCTGATATGATTGTAGAGTATAAACGAAAAAACTATCGTCAAACTCACCATTGAAAAGGAGAGTTTGACAAGAAAGGTTTTTCTTATGCTTTTTTGGGAAAGCAAAAGCGGTAACCTCTTCGACGAACGGTTTCAATCGTCGTGATATTGAGGGGTTTATCCATTTTTTGTCGGATTTGGTTGATGGCGACTTCGATAACATTGGGCGTAACCAATTCGGGTTCTTCCCAAATGGCATCAAGGAGTTGCTCTTTGGATACGATTTGATCTTTGTGCATGGCTAAGTGAGTGAGTACTTCAAAAGGTTTGCCTTTGAGTTCAATCTCTTTCTTGTTGTAGATGATTTTTTCCTCTTCGGGATTGATAATCAAATTTTCGATTTCGATGATATTGCTACCGCCAAATCGCAGTTTTGCTTCGATACGCACCAACAAAATCTCAAAATCAAAAGGTTTTTTGATATAATCATCGGCTCCGCCTCTAAGAGCTTCAATTTCGCTCTCTTTATCATCACGAGCCGAAAGAACAATAATAGAGGTTTTAGGCGTATGCGACTTAATCTCTTCAATCAAATCAATCCCACTTCCATCGGGCAACATCCAATCCAATAAGACCAAATCGTAATTTCTAATCCCCAAATAGTATCGTCCATCGGCTAAATTTTCAGCCACATCGTTTTGATAATCAAACTCTTTGAGTCCATCGGATAGGGTTTTACTTAAAGATACTTCATCTTCAATAATTAATATTCTCATTTTATAATACCAACCTATTTAAGTTTTTTTTTATAATTATACCATAAAAATTGCTTTTTTTTAAAAAAAAATTAAAATTTCACATATTTTGAAAGCGAAACGATACAATGCTCCAAAATATCGGGTTTTTGCATCTCAATGCTAAGGCTTTTGAGGAGTTTGGAGTATCGATGAGTGAGCAAAATCTCAATAGCCTCTATCGCCTCTTCGAGAAGTTTGAAGCGTTGCTTTATCACCAACTCCTCTATCTCTTGTGCAACTTTAGCGTAATCAATAAAGACTCCCTCGCTATATTCATACTCCATTGCAACATCAACCACAACCCTTTGAGGCGTATGGCGCTCATGTTCCAAAATGCCTATAATCGCCTCAAAGGTGAGTTGCTTAATACGAATCGTCATATCGCCTTTTCTTCTTTGTTGAAGAGCCGTACAAGATTGGGGATGTGCTTGTAAAAGACAATAATGGCTATTATCCACACAGGCGAATGCGAACCAATCCCCTCTACCTCAGGATAGACAACATAACTTGCCATAACAAAACCTGCCAAACCAATCAAGGAGGAGAGTGAAGATATTTTGAGTACCTTTGCACCAAATGCCCAAAAAGCAATCGCCACAAGTGAAGCAAACGGCATCATGAGAGTGAGTACTCCAATAGCCGTCGCAACCCCTTTGCCCCCTTCAAAAGCCAAAAAAACCGAAAAACAATGCCCTACAACTGCCAATACCGCTATCGACCAAAGCGTATCTTCGCTCACACCAAAAGCCATAGCCACAAGCATGACAACTACCCCTTTGATAGCGTCCAAAAAGAGCGTAATAGCTCCTAGTTTTTTTGCCAAAACGGGGTCTTTTTGTTTGACGACACGCAACACATTGGTAGCACCAATATTGCCGCTTCCCTCTTTTTTGATATCCACTTGCGCAAATTTCATAGCCAAAAGATAGCCAAAAGGAATACTAGCCACAAGATAGACGGCGATATAAAACGCAATATTAATATTAAAATCCATCGTTATTTCTCTTTTACTTGTACATCAATTGAAAGCGCTTCAAACTCACCGTGGCACTCTTTTTTGATATCAATATCTTGTACTTCAATATATTTTCTCACAACATCAATTATATCTTTTTTTAAATCTTCCATGAAAGGATAATTATCATTTTGCTTATCGGTCATAATGGCGATACGCAAACGATCTTTTGCAACTGCGGCACTTTTTCGCTTTTTGTTCCAAGGAAAATTCATGAAAACAATCCTTTGAGTTTGCCTACTAATCCCTTGTTGTTTACAGTAGGCTCTTGAATAGGAATATTGTCTCCACAAAGCCTTGCTGCAATTCTTTTGTAGGCTGCCCCCGCTACCGATTTGGGGTCAAGGATGATAGGTGTGCCTTGATTGGAAGCCTCAATAACCCCTTTGTCTTCGGCAACTTTTCCCAAAAGCTTAATATTAAGAATCTCTAAAATATCTTCACTGCTAAGCATATCACCGCTTTGTACCATCTCGGGGATAATTCGGTTGATAATAAGATACTTATCGACCTCTTCACCATCTTTGACTTTTTGTGATTTGGAATCAAGTATCCCAATAGCACGGTCGGAATCACGAATCGAAGAGACCTCTGGATTGACAATAACAATCGCACTATCAGCAAACTCAATGGTGTGTTCATAACCGCTCTCAATGCCCGCTGGAGCATCCAAAATCACATATTCAAACTGAGTACTAAGCTCATCGACTAGTTTTTTAATCTTTGAAGAGACAAGAACGCTTTTGTCTTTGGTTTGTGAAGCGGCCAAAAAATAGAGGTTTTCATTTGATTTACTTTTAATCAACGCTTGATTGAGTGAGGCTTCGCCATCCATTACCTGTACCAAGTCGTAAACCACACGATTTTCTAGCCCCAATATCATATCAAGATTTCGCTGACCTATATCAAAATCCACAACCACGCATTTACGTCCATACATTGCAATGCCCAATCCGATATTAGCCGTAGCTGTTGTTTTACCAACACCACCCTTTCCACTAATAACTGCAATAATCATACCCAAGTTAGCTCCTTTTTTGAGATTGCTTTAATAATGATTTCATTATCCACAAACTCTATCATATTTAATCTATTTTCCAATAATGTATTGTCTATCTTGACTCCGTGAAAGAGTATATTGGACTTTTGTGTATCACCCACGAGAATAAAATCTCCCGTTGAGCTTATATCACCATTAACAACATTAAGTGCTATTACATTGCCTTTTGCTACAACTTTTGCACCGCTGTTGATACGCTCTGCTATTACAATGTCCCCCTCGTGTTCTACATATTGACCGCTTCGCAAAGGCTCTGAAATAACTTTGCAACTCTCTTTGCACTTTTGCTCCTCATAGTGAGGCATTACAAAATTATCTTTGATTTTTTTTGCTTTGGGAAAATCAAAATTGTTAATATATTTTAGTGATTTTTTTTCAAGATACTGTTGTACCCTTTGAGGAATATCACCCTGAAGACAAAGCAGGTGATGTTTAAAAAGTTCATAATTGGCATCTATAAACGCCAAAAACTTATCTTCATCTTCAATCGTTGTCTCAAAGACCTTAATTGAATATTGATTGCTCTTCAATAGACTCTCCACACCATAATTTAAACAATTTTATCTTATTTTTGTTTAAAATAGGTATAAAGAGGCAATAATAGGCTATTTTGTGCTGTTTGAGTCTGATTTATACTCTTTAATCACTTTCAATAGTCCTTCACCTATACCTTTGACATTGGTGACATCATCAATCTTTGTAAATTCATTTTTCTTTCGGTACTCAATAATAGCCTCTGCTTTGGACTCACCGATTCCTTTGATCTTCATCAGCTCCTCTTTGGAGGCACTGTTAAGCTCACTTACACTCATCCCATACGCAAGTGAGACCGATAGCAAAAACGCAGACAACAAAGTTCTTAACATAAAAATCCTTTTTAATAAAATATAATAATTTTAACAAAAAAATACTTATATGAACTTATAAAATTGTAAAATTGTATTAAAAATATTTATTAATAATTTGTTAAGCTAAGTGGATTAATATCCACTAGCTCCAACCATATAGGAGATGTAATTAATAAGCGGTTGAACGTAGAAAATAGAGGTTACTGTGACAACTACGGCTATACCAATAATGGTCATTAATGGCTTTGCAAGGTTGTAGTAAATCGTTCCATCGTTACTAGCCGGGTCTTTTAAGAACATATAGACTATAAGCTTAAGGTAATAATAGGCCGATATAGCGGAGTTGATACCCATTACGATAGCCAACCACACATACCCCGCATCAACGGCTGCACCCATAATGAAGATTTTGCCCCAAAAAACCGAAAAGGGAGGTACACCTGCCAACGAGAGCATAAAAAGTGCCATCACTACCGCACCCATGGGCATAACGTGAATAAGTCCTGCAAACTTCTCATAGGGGTGGTCAAATCTATCATGGTAGGTATTGTTTTTGTGTCGGCTTATCCAAAGCATCGCAAAAGCACCCAAATTGGTAAAGAGGAACATCGTATAATAGAGGAATATACCTGTGTTTCCTTTAGTAGTATCAAGTGCAATAGCAGCCATTACAAAACCTGCGTGCGAAATGGAGCTATACGCCAACATTCTTTTCACATCGCCTTGAACCAAAGCCATAATGTTTGCCAACGTCATAGTAAGAACCGAAAGCACCAAAATAGCGTCACGAATCGCTTCAATACCAATATCAATATACATACCAAAAATTCTCATAGCCACTACCAATGCGGCAAGTTTAGGAATAATGGACATATACCCCGCTAGTGGTGCGGAAGCACCCTCATAGGCATCAGGTCCCCATGTATGAAAAGGAAAGAGTGACATCTTAAAGGCAAAAGCAACCAACAACAATGTACCACCGCCAATCAATGCAATCATCAATCCTGCTTCATCCATACGTGATTGCATCACTTCGGCAATCTTATAAAGCTCAACCGATCCCGTCGTAGCATAAACCGTAGCCGCACCCATCGCAAAAAAGCCTGCAGCCATTGCACCCATCGTAAAGTACTTCACGGCCGCCTCGTACGAATTGGGGCGATTGTGCATAGCAATGAGCGTATAGAGTGCCAAAGAGGCAGTCTCAAGTCCTACAAAAATCAAAATAAGATTATCACTCGAAACCATAAATTGATACCCTGCAATCATAAAGAGAAAGAGAGCAAAATATTCGGGATAGGAGTACTCATGAAAACGCTTGGATGTAAGTGCCAAAGGAATAAAGAGCATCGAACCTAATAAAATAAGAGCTTGTGAGATAATTGAAATACCATCAATAAGCATCAAATTAAAAAAACCTCGCTGATTGACGCTCAACCCCAAAACAGCACCCAAATCAACCAATAACACAAGAAGAGTAAGCATCACATAGAGTGATTTGTGCAATCCATCTTTAAACAAATCTATAATCAATATAGCCAACGCACCACCAATGGCTACAAGCATTGGCGTTAGCGTCGCTAATTTTAGATCTTCCAAACTTACACTAATAGCTTCTAACATTATTTATCCTCCCCAGTGTTTGTGCTAATAATTATATCCTTAGCCTCTTGCGTTTGCGCTTTTTTCTCCATAAAAGATACCAAAGCTTTGACACTGTTATCAATAGGTTCCAATACTGGCTTTGGATAGATACCCAACCAAATGACAATCGCTACCAATGGCACCAATGAAATAATCTCTTTGCTGTTTAAATCTTTGAGTTTTTTATTCTCTTCGTGTGTAACACGACCAAAAAAAGTTCGCTTATAGATACTTAGCATATATACCGAACCGATAATAATCGTCAAACCTGCAACAATTGTCATCATAGGTGAAACTTTGTAAAAGCCCAAAAGTACTAGAAACTCTCCAACAAATCCAATCGTAAGGGGAAGTCCTACCGATGCCATAAGCATAATACCAAAGATGGTAGCATACTTTGGCATAACAGCGGCCAATCCACCAAATTTGTCAAGCTCTTTGGTGTGCGTTCTGTCGTAAATAACACCGACAAGCATGAACAGTGCACCCGAAACGATACCGTGCGAGAGCATCAAAAAGATAGAACCACTGATACCCTCGGCATTCATTGCAAATACACCCAGCATAATAATACCCATGTGCGAAACCGATGAATAGGCGATCACTTGCTTAATATCTTTTTGAGCGTAAGCTACCATTGCGGTATAGACCACCATAATAAGCGACAAAATAGCTATTGGCGTAATCATCATTACTGAAGCATCGGGGAATATAGGCAATGAAAAACGTACAAATCCGTACGTCCCCATCTTAAGAAGTACCGCTGCAAGGATAACCGAACCAATCGTTGGAGCTTGTCCGTGAGCGTAAGGCAACCATGTATGAAACGGAAACATAGGAACTTTAATCGCAAATCCAAAGAAGAATGCGATAAAGAGCCACACTTGATACTCCATTGGAAGCACCAACGCATACCAATCGGTAATAGCAAAACTCCATGTACCCGTCACATCGTGATAGAGATACGCCAAGAAGAGCATACCTACAAGCATAATAAGTGAACCAAAAAAGGTGTAGAGAAAAAACTTAACCGCTGCATAGACTCTTCGAGGTCCTCCCCAAGCTCCAATAATATAGAGCATTGGCACCAATGAGAGTTCCCAGAAAACATAAAAGACAATCGCATCAAGTGCCACAAAGACACCTACCATTGTCATTTCAAGAAAGAGCAGAGAGATAATCATGTTTTTAACATCTTTCTCAATGCTCATGCTAATCATCCCTACCAATGTCATTAAGGCAGCCAAAATGACAATGAAAAGAGAAATTCCATCCACTCCCAAATAGTAGCTAATCCCAAAATCAGGCACAAGAGGCAACATCTCTACAAACTGCATACCCCCATTAGAGCCATCAAAGCTCATCCATAACCACAGTGCTATAAAGAGTTCAATAGTGGCAACGGCTATACCGTAAGCCCTTGCACTCCCTTTATCGACGACAAAACCAAGCAATCCAGCAAATGCTGGAAAAAATACCAAAATAGTTAAAATATGATCCATTAAACGCTCCTTAACCTAATACCGATGAGAGTGATACAATCACTGCAAGTAACAAGACCCCTACTGCCATCCAGTTGAGGTAGTGCGACAAGTTACCTGTCTGCATTGCTCTTGATTTATCTCCACTAAAGTAGATAAATTTGGCAATCGCATCAACAACCGCATCAACAATTTTAAGATCTACTTTCTTCCATAGCATATCTGAGATTTCTGCATAGGGTTTTGTAAACATTATATCGTAGAATTTTGGTATATAGTATTGATTGGAGAGCAGTCTATAGACAAAGCTACCCTCTACTTTTTCATCACGAATAAGCCCTGCACCGTATTTTTTGTAAGCATAAAAAATACCACTCAAAGCAATAAACGTTGTCAAAATGATAAATATCCATGCTATTTCATGCGTAGCGTGACTCATCTCGTAAGCAGGAAGTACCGTCGAGGTGAATGCTTGAAACGAATCCATAAAGACAAATCCAAAAATAACCGCCAAAATAGCCAAAGGTGCCATAGCAATCAATACATAATTGGGCATCTCATGAGGGTGATGACCGAGTTCTTTGTAGCGTTCATTTCCGCTAAAGGTAAGGAAAACTTGTCTGAAGCTATAAAATGCCGTAAGACCCGCCGTCACCCAAAGAGCAAACCATATCAAATAGGTATCTTCATTGATAGCAACTTCCAGTATCGTATCTTTGGAGTAGAAACCTGCCAATGGAAAGATACCTGCAAGCGCCAATGAAGCAAGACCCATATAGATGTAAGTCCACTTCATCACTTTGCTCAATCCGCCCATTTTGAAGATATCAAGCTCATCGTGCATGGCGTGCATGACGTTACCTGCACCCAAGAAGAGTAACGCTTTGAAAAATGCGTGTGCCGCAAGATGGAAAAGCGCTACCCAATAGGCACCCAATCCCGCTGCTGCAAACATATATCCCAATTGCGAGAGCGTAGAGTAGGCGATAATTCTTTTGAGGTCTCTATTGACCAAAGCCATCGTAGCTGCAAACATCGCTACAAAAGTACCCAAATAGGCGATAAAGAGGCTCACCCCCGCTACGGCTTCATCACTGTAGAGTGGATT
>DYMA01000148.1 GCA_020721815.1 Sulfurovum sp.
ACTGGGGGCTTTAAGTGCTTTAAGCTATCTTTAATTTGGGAAGATTCGTTAGAAGCGATGATTTGCCCCTCATTCCCATCGTCTCAATGAGAACACATACGACAACTTGCATACAAAAACGACATAATCGTGCTATAATCGCCCTATGGGACGAAGCAGAGGATGGATTGATAGAAATTGAGAGGTTTTGGTAGGTTGTTTTAGCTTTTGTATGCGTTCCACCTCGGGAGAAAGTGCGAAATAATAAACCCTTCGACTCTTCGACAAGCTCAGAACTCAGGGTGAACGGATAGCGTAAAACCGTTCGTGCTGAGCTTGTCGAAGCACTTTTTTAGCAGTTATTTCACACTCTCTCTTGATGGGAATGGGGAAGAAAAAATGAGGAGAGGGCTTATGATAACTGCTGAAGAGTTTGATAAAAAATTTCTCATTCCACGACAGAGTAAAAAATTGCTTATTCGTTCACCCTGAGTTTGATGTACTTCGACAGGCTCAGTACGAACGACAAATTGAAATGCACCCTGCACTATTTTAACCACTATTTTTTCTTAGATTTAATGCTCCCCACGGATTTGATAGGTAATATCTCCTGCCCCAAAGGCTACGACTAGTCCTGTGTCGTAGTGTTTGAGGGTGTGGTTATCTTTGAGTACTTTGACGACTCCGTTGATTTTGGTCACTTTCTCGCCCATGATAGGGTTGTAGCGACTAAAAGCCCCTTTGAGGTCTATCTCCAAAGGCAACTCTCCTGCACTCCAAATAGGCAAAATCACAAGCTCATCGACCCCCGCAAAAGACTCCACAAAAGCGTGGAGATTGTCAAAGGTACGGGTGTATTTATGGGGTTGCCAAATGGCGATGATTTTATGGATTTGTTTGAGTCTGGCGTACTCTTTGATGGCTTTGAGTGTCGCTTTTATCTCGGTGGGATGGTGGGCATAGTCATCAATGACGACGCTACTGGGTTCGTTTTGGATAATATCAAAGCGTTTCTTAATCCCTTTGTAGTTGCGTAGATTGCTGCGAATGGTATCGATAGAGACACCCAACTGCACAGCAGCCTCAATAGCCAAAGCAGCGTCCAAAGCGATATGCTCCCCAAAGCCAAAGACCTCAAAAGCACCGTACTCTTTGAGTACAAATTGCGTGTGGGGTTCGTCATTGACAAGCAGATACTCAATCGATTGAATATCGTGTTGGGGATAGAGTTTGACACCCTTGCCACTCGCCAAAAAGCTATCATCGCCATTGACTACGCACACATTTGCCAAATCCATAAAACCTCTATAAGCGTTGTAAAAACGCTCCTCATCGTACTCGTAGTACTCCATGTGTTCAAGCTCTACATTGGTGACGATAGCCAAATGGGGGTTGGAGTTTAAAAAGCTCTCATCGCTCTCATCGGCTTCAAAGACTACTTTGTTATTGGTAGCGTTTCGTACATTTGAGCCAAACTCTTTGCTAATAGCTCCAATAAGGGCATTGGCATCGGGCAGTATGGCACTTAGCATCGCCGATGTGGTACTTTTGCCGTGCGCTCCTCCTACCGCATAGACCTCTTTGTCACCCAAAATAAATTTAAGTGCCTCTTTGCGTGAAAGCAGCTCTATCCCCAAAGCTTTGGCTTGTTTGTACTCCACATTGGTAGGACGAACGGCTGCGGAATAGACAACGATATCGATAGCATCGCTAATCGCCTCTTCGTGATGGGGAATGGTGATTTTGGCACCAAAGTTGGTAGCAAGGTCGTTGGTGATTTCACTTTGGCGAATATCCGAACCTGAGATTTTGTAGCCTTGACCGTAGAGAAACTTTGCCAAAGCCGAAAGCCCAATGCCCCCAATGCCAATAAAATGGACTCTTTTCATCTGTAACTCTCCACTGCCTATTTTTTTTGAAGCACTTGCAACTCTTTTTTCGCCTCTTCAACGTATTTTTTGTTTTCGCTCAAAAAGTCTTTGGGTTCGATTTTGAAATTCATGAAAAAATAGGCAAGTTCGATATTGATATCGTACTTTTGCGTATCAAGAATTTGGGCGGAAAACTCATCAAATGTCACCTCTTTCATCGCATGAACGGCATAAATCATCATAGCCTCTTGGAGCTTGTAGTAGTCCACGACATGATAGAGTACCAAAAAAAGCTCTTTGGCACTCTTAAAAGAGCGTTCATCGTAGAGCGAAACAGCGTGGTCGTAAATCGCACGAGCCGTGGCAATATCCTCTTCGTTGCGCATACTAAGCGTCGTATGAGCAACAAGATGCTGCGAAATTCTATCAAAGGCTTCGTTGAGTACGTAGTTAAAAATATCGCTAATCTTCTCCTCATCGCCATCAATAAGCAAAAGCGAATCAAGCAATTGGTATCCCTTTTTGATACTTTGCGTACTTCTCATCTCATCTTCAAGAAGCTCCAAATTGGCTAAAAACTCTCTGTTGGTTTTGAGGGCTTCGATATCTATTTCATTTTCAAAATTCATCTGTTTTCCTTGCGATCGATATATTTTTTGATGCGTTGCAGCGCTTCACGCATAAGCGATTCTTCATAGACAAGAGCGAGTCGAACGTAGCCCTTACCTATCCCGTTGCGTCCCAAAAAGCTCCCTGGTAGGACTTTGATGTTGTAGCCTTCAAAGAGTTCTTGAGTGAAGCGTAGCTCATCGTCCACCTCTAGCCAAACGTAAAAAGTCGAGGTAGGCATCTCTACGCCCAATACCTCTTGTGCGATTTCAAAATTTTTGCGGTAATTGTCTCTAAAACCATCGACATGAATATCATCGCTCCATGCCGTAGCTGCAGCGTATTGAAGCGGCAGGGGCGAGGCACACCCCACATAGGTACGGTATTGCCCATAGCCTTTGAGTATCTCTTCATCTCCTGCTATAAATCCGCTACGCAACCCAGGAGCCGAAGAGCGTTTGGAGATGGAATTGACCACGAGAATATTTTTGAAATTGACATTGCCAACCTCCATCGAGGCATTGAGGAGCGAGGGAATAGGCTTGTCGGTATAGAGATCGATATAGCACTCATCATTAAGCAGTACAAAATCGTGTTTGAGGGCGAGTTTGACCCACTTTTTGAGCTCCTCCATCGTAAGCGTTGAGGCGGTTGGGTTGTTGGGAAAATTGAGAATAACCAAATCGCAATTCCACAACTCCTCATGGTTTACATCGGGTTTGAAGTCGTTTGCAGAGGTGAGATCCAAATGAATCACATGAGCATTAACCGCCTTGGCCGCTCCTTCGTATATCTGATAAAAAGGGTTGGTGTAGGCTATGAGAGGGTGTTCATTCTCATGCAAAAGATATTGCGGAAAGTTAAAAAGCACTTCACGAGTCCCAAAGGTAGAGAGGATTTGCGTAGCCCTTAGGGGTATATCAAATCGTTTTTTGACGTACTCTAGCATACTGCTTATTAGCTCCTCTTCACCGCTACTTTTGGGGTATTTATTGAGCATGGTGGCTTTGTTTTTGAACTCTTCGAGTATAAAATAGGGAGTATTAAACTGCGGCTCCCCAATCGTCAAGCTCAAAGGTGCATACTTGTCATTGGGCGAAATATTTTTCAAAAGATGATTGAGTTTTTCAAAGGGATAGGTTTCAAAATTCAAATGTACATCCTAGTTTTTGATGATATTATAGCGAAATTGTTTTAGTTTAGGGAATCTAGCCCTTTGTGTCTCTATCTCTTCCTCGTTCCACCTCTCCCGAGATTGTGAAATAACTATCTAAATCAAAGCTTAAGCCACTGGAAGTAGGACTTTAGTCCTACTAAATATGTTTAAAAAGTGATAAATCTGTCATTTTTAGACTTTTTTGAGACCAAATTCCCGCTTCCGAAGTTTTCCCATGTTATTTCACACTCTCGGGAGAGGTGGAGCAAGGAGAATGTTTCTATTGTTCTTTTTTATACCAAAAAATAACTAATACCAAAACAACAATCATTAAATAAGTAGCTTCTTGATAAGTTATAATTGGTCTTAAAGTTTTAGCCAAAGGTGTAAAAACAACCAAAGCATCATAAAGAGTATGTAATATAACAACTAAAACAAAGCTATTAGTTTTATAATAAATAAACCCTAAAATAATACTTGCTAGAAAAACTTGAATGTAGAGATTAATATACCAATCAATCGCACCAATATGGTAAATTGTAAAAATTATCGATGTTATTAAAATAGATTGAATTGGTGAATATTTTTGGAGTAAAAAATTTTGAATGACTCCTCTATAAACTATCTCTTCATGTAAAGCTACAAAAATTGAAGCAAAAGCAAAAAGTATTTTAAAATTGGTTGTTACCAAATCCATATAACTCTCAAGCACAGGAATAGCTAAAAATAGCATTAAAGCAAATATCAAAATAGGATTTGTAAAATTATTTGCATTTACTTTGTTTTGAAAAATAAGATTTTTAAAGAAATATAAAACTATTAAAAAAATAAAAAAACGATTTATACTTCTATAAATTTCAGCTTCAAAAGTATATGCACCATAAATTGATGTGATTATTCTTGCTATTAATATATAAATTAGCTCTATGCTAATAATTGCTACCAATATTTTTGAAGAATTTTTATCAAACTGCATTATAAATTTTCCTATTTTATTTTTTATTTAAGACATATTCCTCATAATAGTTTCTATTTGTCTGCGATGAATTAGTTGATGAGCCATCGACATTACAAGCCAACCATGCGGATTTAAACATCCAAACCAAGGGTGGGTATGACAATTTTTGCTATTAATATTTGTTAAATTTTTATCTAAAAACTTTTTATAATTAAATAAAAATTTCTCATACCGCTCAACAATATTTTCATCAATCTCTACAAAAGGTTTAAAATTCTCAATCTTAACCGTAAAATCTATTTTTTTACCTTGACTTAAATCTACAACACCTTGTTGTATTGCTTCACCTACATAAATAAGATGCCATAAAACCATAGCAGGAGAATAAAACCTTGAATTATCTTCTATTGCAAATATTTTTGGGATTAAGACTCTTTGAAATAGTTGATTTTTATCCATAGGTTTTACTAGTTTTAACATTTTTTGCCCTTCATGCTCAAACATTTTTAAAGCTCTATTTGGATTAAACACAATTTTTAAAATTGGAAAACACAAATATTTTAAAAATATTGCTTCTAGTTTTGGTAAACCTTTACCAGCTTTTTCAAGGCTATTTTGAATTTTTTGATTATTTTCCATCTTTTAAAATCCTCTCATAACACATAAATCCAGACATTATAGCAGGGCTAAAACCACCAGCAATAACAAATTGTCCAGCAAAATACAAGTTATCTATTTTTTCTGATTTAATTTTTGGAACTCTAAAAAACTGTTTTGGAGTTGGTTTGTATCCATAAGCTGTACCATTTGGAGTTTTTGTATATCTAACCATAGTTTTTGGAGTGGCAACTTCTGCAAATTCAACAATCTCTTTGATGTTTGGATAATAAATTTCTAATTTAGTTAAACAATTTTCTAACAAAATCTCTTTTTGTTTTTTATAATCTTCTTGGCTTAATTTATCCCAATTTTCTAGCTTATCCATCAAACAAATTTCCCCAAATGATTTACTATTTTCTACTAAATCAGAATCTATTTGCGAATAATCTACAAATACAAAAGGCTTTGTTTTATCATGTATAAAATTAGAATATGCCCCTTTACCATAAACCTCTTTTAGATTTTTTGAAAACCCAATATAGATAGTTGAGATAGACTCTGCAATTTGTTTTTC
>DYMA01000149.1 GCA_020721815.1 Sulfurovum sp.
TTCCCCATAGAAAGGGCTTTTGATGGGTAATTTGACGGGAAGATTCGTTAAAACAAAAAGATTTGGTTGCAATCGTTGGTAGCAAATCAAGGGTTTCTGAGATACTAAATAGAAAACGAAAACTAACAATCGAGATGATAAGAAACCTGCACAAAGAGCTACATATACCCATAGAAAGTCTATTTTTGGATTATAAAACAACCCGTGCTTGAATTGTATAGTGCCTAAAATAGCCCTACTCATAAGCATTGTTGTCTGACCTCTATTTTGTTACGTCCATGGATTTACGCTACTCTCTTCTATATTGAGTAAATATTTATGGATATAGGTCACGCGTTTATTGTAATATTTGATAAATATACTCTCAAGAGGTTCGGTATATCCAACGGCATTGATTTGCATGGGAAGAGATTTGATAGTATGGGGTAGTTTATCGATATAGCTTAGAAACTCTTTGATAAACTTATTGGAAAATTCTCTCACACAAGCAATCGCCCTCTCTTCATCTATTTTAAATACCTCTGCCAACCCTATAAAATCCTCACTTTTGATATTATGTCTTTTATTTTTGATTTTCATACCAATATCTCTACTCGATACTCCTTTATAGATACTCGTAGTAGAAATATCATAATAGGGTGCAAGTTGCATCTCTTTTTCACTTAAGCTATTTGTTTTGTATATAAACGATATATTTTTGGCATGAAGGTCTCCATGAGCAATAATAACAGAAAAAACAAAGAAGCTAAAGAGTTCAAACCGTTCACTTTCATCTAAATAATCCAGTGCCATTTGAGCTATTTCGTTTACTTTAATGTCATACTTCTCTTTTGAATGTTTATTGAGTAGGGTAAGTATATCGTGATGGTCTATCTTTAGGCTATCGTATCTATCGTATCTTTTGATAATGTAGTGGTAATCCTTTTGATCTTTTATGATGCCATTATAAGGTACATGAAATCCAAAGTCTCTAGCTATAGTCATAAAGATATGTTCATTAACGAGCAGATAAGGGATATACAGTCCCTCTGTATCACTGGATTTTTTATATATACCGTTATAGAGACTGTAAGGCTTCATCATATAGTGACTCTGTTTTTCACAATAGGTTATGGTTTTTAAATCATCATCTTTATTGACACTAAATTTATATTGAAAGCCACTGAGTCCTGTTGCTCTACCACTCTTTGACTCTCGTGGATATAAGGTTTCTTCATCTATATCTAAACGATACTCTAAAATATTGGGAAAGGTATAACTCTCTTCGAGTATCTCTTCACGAACATCACTATAGGTAAACTCTACATCTTCTTTTAACTCTAATGTTTCATATTCTGATGGAGTATAAAATTCAAAACTACCATGTATATTATCAAGATAGAGAAGTATATCGATTTCTCGTTTGATACTATTTTTAAGTTTTATTTGGTCTAGTTGTTCATTTTCTGGGAGAAGATTTTCAAAAATAGAAAAGAGTATTTCACTTTCATTATGTTGTTTTAAAAGTCCATGTAAATAGTGTTGGTGAGATATATTTTCGACATAATCAAAGAGTACTGTTCCATCTTGTTTTTGATCTAAAAAGCCAATAAGTTGATTACTCTTTACAACATAAATTTTCAATCTATCTCCATATTAATTAAGTATATATACTTAATTATATCATAATAAACTAAAATGTCAAGAGAGCCAACTTGACAAAAATGATAGCTTACTATATAATTATGTATATATACATAATTAAAAAGGTGATTGGTATGAAAAGAGATCTCTTTAGCAAGAATTTAGATTATATTCTCAACATTGCAAAAAAAGTTGATTTTTACAGTTCTAAAGAGCTTCATCTATTAATGAATCACTTAAAAGATAATCGATACATTGCACAATCACTCAATTTTAATACATTTTACAATCACTTAGTTGAAAATGGACTCCAACAAGAGATTGTGACTGTAAATGACAAAAATATCGTTCGGTATTTTTTTGATAGTAAACTCAATATTTTCAAAAAGTCTCTCGCTCTTCAAAAAGGGAGTTTTCTCTCCATGAGCAGTGCATTAAACTATCAAGGTTTGAGTACTTTTTTTGATAATGTTATATATATATCCAAAGAACAGCCTCTCAAAAAGGTGGATTTCAAAAACAGTGTTTTAACACAAGAGAAGATAGATAGTGCATTTCAAAAGAATTATAGAAGAACCAAATCATTTGGAAAGATAGAGGATAAATTTGTCGTTCTTTTGCAGCCCAAAAATAGTGATAATTATGAAGTGATTAACTATAAGGATATTTTCGTCTCCTCCATCAATAGAGCGTTGGTTGAGATGATTGTCAATGTGCAATATTTTAAAAGTTCACAGAGGATAATAGAGACATATCTCCCACTCAAGGAGAAATTGTCACTTGATGAAGTGTATAATACTTTAAAACATTTCAACTTCATCTATCCATACTATCAATGCGTAGGTTTTTATCTTGAAAAACTTGGATTCCATAGAGATGAATTAAAACAGTTCACCTCTAAGATATCTACATTTGATTTTTATACAGAAAAAAATTTAGACACTTATAAGTACGATAGATTTTGGAAAATCTACTATTGACAAAAAGCAACCCTATTCAGCTTTTCTCTTTTTGATTATCTGGGGATTGAGGTGTTTGGGGACGTAGAAGAGCTGTACTTTAGAGACTATTAACCATTTTGTCGCTATAATCTATACAATATTGAAAATTTAAGGCGGATATGGAAGCGATTTTAGATGATTTAAATCCCTCACAACGAGAAGCAGCGGAGTATATTGATGGCACACTGCTCATTTTGGCAGGAGCAGGGAGTGGTAAAACCAAGACGATTACCTCACGCCTAGCCTATCTCATTGGCGAAGTGGGGATAGACCCTCGCTCAACTTTGACGCTTACTTTTACCAACAAAGCCGCTTTGGAGATGCGTAATCGTGCGCTCTCGATGCTAGAGGGAAACTACACCTATCCTCCTCAACTCCTTACCTTTCATAAGTTTGGATTGCTCTTTTTGAAATTTCACATCGATAAACTCGGACGCAAAAACAACTTTGTCATTATCGATAGCGACGATAGAAAACGCCTTGTCAAACAAATCGCCAAAGATCTCAAAATAGATACCAACACGCCTTTTATTCTAAGCGAGATTAGCAAATGCAAAAACTCGTGCGTTGAGCCTCAAATCGCCAAAGAGAGTGCGCAGCTTGAGGATTACAAAAAGGCGGCTCTTGTCTATGAGAAGTATCAAGAGGAGATTTTTGATAACAATTTGGTCGATTTTGATGATTTGTTGATGCTTACCCACAAGATACTTAGCGAACACGACGATATTAGGGTTGCTACCAGTCAAAAGTATCAATACATTATGGTCGATGAGTATCAAGATACCAATGAGTTGCAACTTCGCATATTGGAGCTTTTGGCGAGTGAACACGGCAATCTTTGCGTAGTAGGAGACGATGACCAGAGCATTTACGGATGGCGTGGGGCTAATATCCGCAATATTTTGGAGTTTGATCAACAGTTTCAAAACACCAAAGTCGTCAAGCTTCAAACCAACTACCGCTCCACAACGCCTATTTTGGAAGCCGCCAATCATCTTATCGAACACAACCGCAATCGCCTCAAAAAAGAGCTGGTATCTTATCGAGGTGAGGGCAATAGCGTGAAGTTGTTGCACTGCCTTGATGAGACCCACGAGGCTCGTTCTATCGCGCGTGAAATCAAAGAGTTTATCCAAAAAGGTACGCATCCCGATGAGATAGCCGTACTCTACCGTATCAACGCCCTCTCACGCTCACTAGAGGATGGTTTCAATAAAGAGAAGTTGCCTTTTAAGCTTGTGGGGGGTATGCGTTTTTATGAACGAGCTGAAATCAAAGATATTATCTCCTATTTGCGTATGGTTCTTAATCCCAACGATGACTTTTCGCTCTTGCGTATCATCAATAAACCCAAACGAGGCGTAGGAAAGGTGTCGCTTGACAAACTCACCCACGAAGCCTATCAAAGCAATCTCTCCATCTATGGGTACCTTGCTTCTACGCCCCACGAGACATTAATGCACGCCACAAGCAAAAAACTCTCCGCAACGCTCAAAGCCTTTGTTGCAAACATAGAGAAGCTCTCATCAAGCTCTCAAATCTCCCCTTTGGCGATGATGGATGAGTTTGAGCATACCATTGGACTCAAAGCCTTTTATGCTAAAACGGTTGATGGAGAGGACAAAGTCAAAAACATTGAGGAGTTTTACGGCTACTTCCGTGATGCTTTTGAGAAATTTCCGCAGATGAGTTTGGAGGAGTTTCTCAACGACATCTCGCTCCAAAGCGACCAAGACCAATTGGTCCATGAACAAATCAACATTATGAGCATCCACGCAGCCAAAGGATTGGAGTTTGAACACGTTTATGTCATAGGACTCGAAGAGGAGTTTTTTCCACTGCTAGGAGAGAGTACCAACATCGAAGAGGAGCGTCGTTTGGGCTATGTGGCAATCACACGAGCCAAAACCCACCTCACACTATGCTACGTCGATAGTCGCTTCTACAAAGGACAAAGAGCGATGATAAAAAAGAGTCGCTTTTTGGGGGAGTGCGGCATTATCAAAAACACGTCGCTCAAAGTGACCAAATCGGCTCAATACAAAAAAGGTGACCTCATCCAGCACAAAATCTTTGGCATGGGACGCATAGAGGCTGTGGCAAAAGTGGGCAATGAATACAAACTCAAAATCAACTTTGGCGGCAACAAACGAGAGATTTTAAGCTCTTTTGTGCAACCTATTTGAAACATGAATCGCCTCTTTGTCGTCAATAAGCCCATCTTTCGCTCCTCCAATGGCTATATGGGCTATGTCAAACGCAAATACGCTACCAAAAAAGTAGGCTTTTCAGGTACGCTTGATCCTTTTGCTACGGGATGTTTGATAGTGGCCACAGGACAATACACCAAACTCTTCCAATACCTCAACAAAACACCCAAAAGCTATCGAGCCACCCTTTGGCTAGGGGCAAGTTCCGATACACTCGATATCGAACATATCGCCCATATTGCCGAAGTTTCCCCTTTTCCTCACGCCTATTTGGATGAGGTTTTGCAAAGCTTTGTAGGAAATATTGAGTATCTCCCGCCCAAATACAGTGCCAAAAAGATAGCAGGAGAGAGGGCTTACGATTTGGCAAGACAAGGCAAAGAGGTGACGCTCAAAAGCATCCAATCAACCCTCTATAGCATCAAACTCCTCAACTATTCCCACCCTTTTCTTCACTTTGAAGCTACCGTAAGCGAGGGGACGTACATTCGCTCATTAGGACAACTCATCGCCCAAAAGTTAGGAGCTGAGGGTACGCTTTCGAGTCTCCACCGTCTCCATGAGGGGGTGTTTAGGTTTGAAGAGGAAAAAGCACTCAATCCCTTTGAGTATCTAGCTATTCCCTCTAATCGTTGTATCAAAGATGAAAAGGATATAGAACTGGGCAAAAAGATAGAGACAAGCTACTTTGCAAATCAAAACGAGGGTATCTATTTGGTAGAGACAAGCAATTTTTTTGCTATTATCGAAATTGCCCATGAGAGCGTCATCTATCGTCTCAACCGCTTAGAGAAATTTACAACCGCTCCGTTGTGATATAAAACGACTCTTACTCCACGACAAAGCAAAAAATATCGTAT
>DYMA01000150.1 GCA_020721815.1 Sulfurovum sp.
CACCACTCTCTAAAAGCTTATCAAGTATATTAAAAAGATTCTTTCTAAAATCAGTCGGTGTCATGGTCATCATTTAGCCTTTTTGTTTTGATTATACTCTCTCTTGGCGTACATTGTCAAGATTAAAATGTACCTATTTTCTTGGCTTGATAAATCATAAAAAGCTCTTAGGGGCTTTAGTCTAAAGCAAATTAGAAATTTCAGAACGAGAATATTTAACATTATTATTTTTTAACAATAATAAAATCAGGGAAATAAACCCCTCCCTACTTAGGAGTATAAGGAGGGAAAAACTATTGGGAGATAACGAATGAATGGTTTTGGACTATCTTACACAGTCGAAGAAGTAGTCGGTTTTGGCTATATCTTTGGTCTCTTCATCGAGCTGGTCAAGTACAGCATTGACAATCCATGTAAGCAAATTCAACGCACCTTTGTACCCGCTAATAGAGTATCTATGGAGGTGGTGTCTATCAAAGATAGGGAAACCAATACGAATAAGTGGAATGCCTGTATCTCTATAAAGCTCTTTGCCATAAACGTTACCAATCAAGAAATCGGTAGGTTCTGTAAAGAGCAGACTTCGTAAGTGCCACAAATCTTTGCCCATCCAGATATTGCAATCATCTTTCCAATCGGATTTGGAGATAATAGCTTTCATATCATCCTCCCAACCTTTTCGGGGTGCGTTGTTGCACAATACATGGGTAGGGATACCGCCCATCTCTACGATGAAGCTCACAAGTCCCAATAGGAAATCAGGGTCACCGTAGAGTGCAAATTTTTTGCCGTGCATATAGGGGTAGCTATCTTGCATCGCATCGACAAGTTGCGCTCTTTGGATTTTGAGAGCCTCAGGGACATCTTTGCCTGTAAGTTTGCTAAGCATCATCACAAACTCATCCGTACCGCTCAAACCAATGGGATTGCAGGTCTCATAGATTTGCTTCCATTTGTTTTTAATGCTCTTTGCCGTTTGGATAGTGGAGTACTTTTGGAGCGAAATAGTCGCTTTGGCATTGATGGCTGTTTTAGCATCTTCCAAAGTTGTACCACCTGCATAGAGGCTATATCCTCCCGCACCTGTATTCCACTGCTCCTCATGGTCACCTAGCATGACGATTTTGTCGGAGAACATTTTGCCAATCTCTTTAATCTCCGCCAAGCTTCCAAGGTAAGGCTCAAAACCTGGGATGATGTTGATACGCTCTTCATCTTTGACACTCGCCTCTTTGCCAATGCTAAGTTGTTCGAGTATCGATTTCATCATGTTGTCATAACCTGTAATGTGGCTACCTACAAACGATGGAGTGTGGGCATAGGTGATAGGAAGATTATCCAATTCACCCTCTGCCTCTTCTCTTGCACCGATGATAAAAGCACCCAAGTCATCTCCGATAACCTCTGCCATACAAGTAGTAGAAACCGCAATATGATCGGGTTTGTACATAGCGTTACAGTTTCTCAAACCATCTTTCATATTGGCAAGTCCACCAAATACCGCAGCCGATTCGCTCATAGAATCCGATACGCAAGGCGTTGGTTCTTTGAAGTGACGTGTGAAGTAGCTTCTAAAGTAGGCTACACACCCGTGACTTCCGTGAACGTAAGGCATAGTGTTTTCAAATCCAAGACCTGCCATAATCGCACCCAAAGGCTGACACGCCTTAGCGGGGTTGATGGTGATAGCTTCTCTAGCTAAGTTTTTCTCTCGGTAATCCCAAGACTTTGTCCACTGAGCAATCTCTTCAACTTTGGCTGGATTAACCGCTCCCATAGCACTCTCAAACTCTTTTTTGGCAGCAAGAGAAGTTTGATACTCCTCTTTCAAAAAGAGTTTTTGTCCATTTACTATATTTTCTACATCTTGCATCTTACGCTCCTATCTCTTCTTTTTCCCATGGTGCTTTGGTGTGTGACCATACGGGTGAGTTCATTGCCAAATCCATATCTTTTGCAAAAATTGCAAAGGCATCGTATCCATGATAAGGACCACTGTAATCCCATGAGTGCATTTGTCTAAAGGGCAATCCCATCTTTTGGAATACATACTTCTCTTTGACACCACTAGCTACCAAATCGGGTTTGAGTTTTTTGACAAACTGCTCTAGTTCATACTCGTTTACATCGTCATAGATGAGTGTACTTCGTGCAATGTCCTCTTTGGTACGCTTATAATCATCTCCGTGACCAAACTCATACCCTGTGCCAATGACTTCCATACCCAAATCTTCATAAGCACCAATAACGTGTCGTGGTCTAAGCCCTCCAACGTAAAGCATTACTTTTTTGCCTTCCAATTTTGGTTTGTATTTAGCAATCACAGCATCGGTCATAGCGGTGTATTTGGCGATCATCGCTTCGGTTTTTGCTTGAATCTCTGGCCCAAAAAACTCAGCGATTTTTCGTAAACTCTCTGTTGTTTTGCTAGGTCCAAAGAAGTTGTACTCCATCCAAGGAATACCAAACTCTTGCTCCATGTGTCGGCTAATGTAGTTCATACTTCTATAGCAGTGGAGTAAGTTGAGTTTTGCTTTGGGTGCGATTGCCATCTCTTTGTACGACGCATCCCCGCTCCATTGAGCAATGACTCTAAGCCCCATCTCTTCAAGCAAAATTCTACTTGCCCACGCATCTCCACCGATATTGTAATCCCCAATAATGGCTACATCGTAATCTGTCGAGACGAAATCTTTTCGATAACTTGCATCGGGCATTACCTCATCACGAATCATATCGTTGGCAATATGGTGACCCAATGATTGCGAAACCCCACGGAAACCTTCACAAGAGACGGCTACGGTTGGCTTGTCGCTCTCTTTTTTGTGTACTTTGGCAACGGCTTGAATATCATCCCCAATCAAACCAATAGGACACTCTGATTGAATCGAAATACCGTTATTGAGTGGAAAGAGCGTATCGATCTCTTGAAGTGCTTTTTTAAGCTTTTTATCTCCACCAAATACAATATCTTTTTCGCTAAAGTCTGTCGTGAAGTTCATCGTTACGAATATATCAACACCTGTTGTACCAATGTAATAGTTTCGTCGCCCTGCACGAGAGTATTGCCCACAACCCACAGGTCCATGGCTAATGTGAATCATATCTTTGATAGGACCCCAAACAACCCCTTTGGATCCTGCGTACGCACATCCTCTTTGGCTCATGACACCTGGGACGGTTTGTTTGTTGCTTCGTGTCTTATCACAAGCACCCTTTACGCCCTCTGGAGTATCGACACCCAAGTGTTTGGATCTGTTTTTTTTGGCTTTATCTGGATAGATTTTTAAAACCTCTTCAATGGCTTCTTTTTGTAAAGCTTCTAATGTTTCTGACATTTTCCTCTCCCTTTTCTATTTAATATATTTCTATAGTTTTTCGTTCGTGCTGAGCTTGTCGAAGCACATTTAATACAAAACCCTTCGACAAGCTGGACTCGTTCCCACTGTCCTCAGTGGGAATGCATACGTAGGTTCAAACGCTAATATATGCATTCCACCTCAGGAGAGGTGGAACGAAATTCGTTCGACCATTACGCTACTTTAACCCTATAAAGGTTCATATCGTCAAGTTTTTTGCAAAGATCTTTAGTCGCATCACCATCTACAGATTTTGAAATCTCTGAAATTTGGTATTTGTTGGTATAATAAATCATTTTGTACCCATCTTTGGCTTGCACATCGGTGTTTTCATAAAAATCTACAAACGCCGTATGAGCAAAAGTACCCTCTGGCACAGTAAGAGTTTCGAGTTTTGCACCCTCTCGTGTTTCGCTTGTCAATGTTACAGTTTTGCCTGTAGCATCAATGCCCTCTTTTACTTTTTCAATGACTTTATCAAAGCTTACATTATTACCTTCACTTGCTGGAAAGTGGTATCCGCATACAAACATATTTTTCTCCTCTTTTTTATCTATTGTATTTTTTAATTCTTTTGTAGGGGTAGCCCTCGTGGCTACCCAAATATTAAGGGCAACCACGAGGGATTGCCCCTACATATTACGCATCCTCTGCTTTTTTACCGATAGCGTCTTCTTCTACCTCTTCTTCAAGACCAAACTCCATCAATAGATTTTCAAGGTCATCCATCTCTAGTGGAATAGGGATTACTTTGAGGTCATTGGCGATGATTTTTCGAGCCAATTCTCTGTATTCCATAGCTTGATCACTATTGGGAGCAAATTCAACAACGGTCATTCTTCTAAGCTCTGCTCTTTGGACGTGGTTGCTTCGTGGTACGAAGTGAATCATTTGCGTTCCAATTTGCTCTGCCAAGTTTTTAGCCAAATCGTACTCTTTGTCTGTCATACGAGCATTACAGATAAGACCTGCAAGTCTTACTCCACCTGTATTGGCGTATTTCAAAATACCTTTTGAGATGTTGTTAGCCGCATACATCGCCATCATTTCGCCTGACATTACGATATAAATCTCTTGTGCTTTTCCTTCACGAATAGGCATCGCAAATCCACCGCACACAACGTCACCCAAAACATCGTAAGAGACAAAATCCAAATCATCATCGTAAGCACCCTCTTCTTCGAGGAAGTTGATAGCTGTAATTACCCCACGACCTGCACAACCCACTCCTGGCTCTGGACCACCAGACTCTGTACACATAATGTAACCCTCTGTTATTTCGTTGTTATCTGGGTGAAACTCATCCGCCCCTGGCTTACATACATCTTCGAGTTCCAAATCTTCAACCGTTCCTGCCTCTGAGGCGAGTTGCATAATCGTACTTTGTGCTTTTTCATGAAGAATCAATCGTGTTGAGTCCGCTTTGGGGTCACAACCAACAATTAATATTTTCTTACCAAAATAGTGACACATAGCCGCCAATGTGTTTTGAGAAGTTGTTGATTTACCAATTCCACCTTTGCCATAAAATGCAATTTGTCTTAATGCAGACATCTTGTCTCCTTTTTATTCTAAATTTGTTTCACAAGCTATTAATGCACATAGTGTTCCACAATATCAAAAAAAAGAAAAAAATTTTAAAATTTTTCGCAAAGCCCTAAAGTAGGGAGTTTGAAGATTAATTAGGAGTTTTTTTGTATGAATTATACGGGCAAATAATGGTTATTAGCTAAGATACATTTTTGAAGTCAAAGGGTTTACATTTACGAAAGATAGGGCAAAGAGTTGATACGCACGAGGAGGTTTTTGCCCTTGCACACAACGCAAAACCATCCCAAAAGTAGCCCTTAAAAGCCCCCTTATGCTATAATAACCCCATCCCAACCCAAGGAAAATTGATGAAAAAATTACCCATAGGAATCTCGACACTTGAAAAGATAATTGAAGGTGACTATCTCTATGTTGATAAAACAGCTATTGCACTCGATTTGATAGAAAACGGCGGAGGCTATTACTTCCTCTCTCGCCCTCGCCGCTTTGGAAAATCACTCTTTTTGGATACGTTGCGTAGCATTTTTGAAGCCAAACAAGAGCTGTTTGAGGGGTTGTATATCTATGATAGGTATGAGTTTAAGCCCTATCCCGTGATACGGATAAGTTTTAATAGCGGTGATTTTAAATCTCAAGAGGGGTTTAAAAATAGACTCTTTGAGATACTTAAATTGAATCAAAACTATTTGGATATAACGTGCGACAATACTCTCTCTGTGGGTGGTTGTTTTGAAGAGCTTATTATCAAAGCTTATCAAAAATACAACCAAAAAGTCGTCATTCT